>NZ_PKOZ01000009.1 GCF_002946355.1 Pradoshia eiseniae | reverse complement strand
ATTTAATACACTTGGCATACAGTAGTATGTAGTGCTTCAAATCATCTTTGAATTGGTGTAAAGCATTACGGAAACTAACTGGGGCTTTAGTTAAACAACAGTGACAGCAAAAAGAGCTTTCTCTTTTTATAGTATTAGATACTATTGGTTCCAAGGAAGGTCAGATGACAAGCACCAAAACCCGAGAGAAATCGAATTCGTGGAGCGGCTGCCAAAAATACTTAGCAGAAATATATATAAAAATAAGCTTAAATAGGACGCTGTTCGGTATTCTTAAGGAAACGAAATGAATGGACCATTCCTTTGGTAAAGAGAAGATAATTTCGTCTGAGAGCCCCTCAGCAACATCCATAATTTAGAATAAAAGCTAGGTTTGATCTTAGGACGATGCAAAGACGGATCTTCATATTTATATCAAATAAGATGAATATCCCCTATAAATGAATAATTTTAATCAAAATCGAATAAAATGTTCCCAAATATGAATTTGGGAACATTTTTATGCTATAATCGCCTCAGGAAGAGGTGGCAGTATTGCAAGGAAAACAGCCAAAGTTATTGCGAGATTTTCTTATTTATTTAACGACCATTAAAGGAAAATCCATGAGAACGCGGAAAGAGTATGAATATGATTTGACCCTATTTTTCCGATTCTTGAAGATTACATATGAAGGCTTAGAGATTGAAAAGATTAATGAGGTATCCATTCATGATCTTTCGATAGAGACGATTCGGGACATATCATTAGAGGATATGTATCTATTTATCGAATATTGTGAGACAGTCCGTCACAATAATGCATCTGCCCGGGCGAGGAAGGTAGCGACACTGAAGTCATTCTTCAAGTATTTAAAGGGGAAGAGACGGTTGATTACTGATAATCCTGCGGAGGAGCTTGAGAGTCCAAAGCTTAGCAAGAAAAATCCTATTTATATGAATCTTGAGGAGGCACAGCTTTTCCTGGCTGGTATTGAACGCAATCATCATTATTATCGTAATTATTGTATGATGATGTTCTTTTTGAACCTGGGACTGCGCGTATCAGAGCTTTGTTCACTAACCATGAAATCCATACAAGGAAATGCGCTTCTCATTTCAGGTAAAGGGGATAAGGAACGGACCGTTTACTTAAATAAGGCTTGCAGGGATACGCTCGCAGACTACATGAAGCATGAGCGTATTAAGCTTCAAGGGCCTATTGATGCGGATTATTTATTCCTCTCCCAAAAAGGCACGAAATTGTCTCGGCAGCAAGTAGCCCGTATCGTAAAGAAAATCAATGAGCAATCAGGTCTGAAAAAGGATAAGCTTACCCCGCATAAGCTTCGGCACACATCAGCAACGATTATGTATAAGAGTGGCGCTGATATCAGGAGCCTCCAGCAAATTTTAGGCCATTCCAATATATCCACGACACAAATCTACACACATATCGAGGATAAAGAAATCGAGAAAGTCATCAATAATAATCCGTTTAATCATTAGGTAATCCTCAACTAGAGGGCTTTTAAAATAAATAAGTTAATAATCAAAAGACTGCTCTCATAAGGATTGTACCTTTAGAATAAAAGGGAAGCTTCTATCCATTTTACAGTGTAAAGATGTGAAATGAATAATATATATAAGCATTTGCATAAAAATAAGAGGTGAAATTTGATGAGCTGGAATTTAAAGAAATTCGATGAATTAACGAATACTGAACTATATAATCTTTTAAAGGAAAGAACCTTGGTTTTTGTGGTAGAGCAAAATTGCCCTTATCTAGAGGTTGATGGGAAGGATCCTTTTTCGTATCACCTTTTTAAAGAAAACAATGGAGAAATCGTTGCGTATTTAAGGATTTTACCTGCAGGTGTCAGTTATGAAGAAGCTTCTATTGGACGGGTCTTTGTAAAGAAAGAATATAGGGGACAAGGATTTGCAGAAGAACTTTTGAAAAGAGGGTTAGATTATATTCAAAACGAATTAGAAGAAACAAAGGTTAAAATACAAGCTCAGGATTATTTAAGGAAATTCTATGGTTCCTTTGGTTTTCAGCCTATATCGGAGACCTATTTGGAAGATAATATCCCTCACGTGGATATGCTTTTAGAAAAATAACACACTCTTCATGATCGGTTAGGGATAGGCATTATATTAATGCATAGAAGTGATTAAAAATATGACACGAACACAAAGGGCATTAATCGAGAAATGGAGGATTAATGTCTCTTTATGTTAGATTTATTATTAGAAGTTAAGGACGGCATTCCAGTCATAAATGAAAATAATATCGTGTTTTTTATGAAGAAAAGTACTTAAATAACTAGCAACAAAGTAACGAAAAGAACCTATCAAAAAAGCATCTGCCCGACTTCTAAGAAGTTCAGGAGATGCTTACCTAACCATTTGCTTAAGAGAAAATATTAATCAGTTCATTGATAGCGAGTACAAGGAATAATAGAATGCTGACGGATAGAACGACGTTGGAAACTTTTTGCGAGCGGTCGACTGTTCCGACATATTCCTTTTTATTGAGTAAATAGATTAGTGTGATAGCCAAGAATGGCATAAAGATGGCACCGAGTGCACCATATGCGATAATTAACCCGACCGGTTTTCCAAGGAAGTGGAGCAGCATCGGCGGGAAAGTCAGCCATAGGACAAAGAATCGGTACGATTTTGTTTTGCTCAATGAATCTTTGCTTATATTGCTATGAGTAATTGTTCGGACGAAATCAGAGAAAAGATAAGGAACCCCATTCCATACACCTAATACAGATGTGAAGGATGCTGACCAGAAACCAATCAGGAATAAATATTTCACAGCAGGATGAAGCTCATTGCCGATAATTCCTGCGAAATCAACTAATCCTGCCTCTCCGGCGATGTTTACATCCGTTCCATACAATAAACCTGCACCCATGACCAATAAGGAAAGGGTAAAGATAGCGGTTGCAATATAGGCTACTGCTGAGTCCATTCGAATAGCGTGAATAAAGGATGGTGTCGTCCATTTCTTCTCTTGAAGCCAGTAACCGTAAGAAGCCATGGTCAATGAACCGCCTACGCCCCCGATTAAACCAAGTGCGTAAAGTAAAGATCCCTCTGGTAAGGCTGGGACAGCCGTTCCTAAGACATCGCCTAGCTGAGGTGTAATGATGAGTGCGGATCCAACTACTGTAATGAACATAATTCCGATTAATACGTTCATGGCAGATTCAAAGATTTTATATTTTCCGGACCACACGAGCAAGAAGGCAGCAATACCGTGAATGATTGCCCATTGCGTGAGTGTCAATTGCGGGAACAGAGCCGACATTGCGAGCGCACAAGAGGCTGTTCCAGCCGCACCGTATACGAATCCCCAAATAATCGAATAAACACCGAAATAACCAGTGGCCCATTTCCCCATTTTGTGCCAGCCTTCAAGCATCGTCATCCCGCTTGTCACATGCCAGCGGCCAACCCCTTCATTCAAGGCAAATTTCAATATAGATCCAAGGATGATGGCCCATAAGAAAACGAGCCCATAATTCGTGCCGGCAACAAGTGCGGCAACAAGATCGCCAGCTCCTACCCCTGTAGCGGCGACAATCAGCCCTGGCCCGATGATGGATTTCTTAGAAATCGTTGCATCAGGCTGCAAATCTGTTTGATGTGCTTGCATAAATATCCCCCCGTTTGTTATATGTCTTTCTTTGCTCACTTTTATTCTCCTATTATTGTGTCAAAATATCAAATATTTATATAATTCAAATTTTTAACTAAAAGAGAGTGGCAGCATTTTTGGCAATGACCGTATATTCGAGCTTCTCTAGAGTACGGGAATACTCTTTATCAACGAAACCATCGAGATTCTCTTCTAAATCTGCTAGAAACAACAACACAGCCGTATCTTTAAACCATTCATTTCCGCTTGTCGAAGAATGAGAGATACTCTTCCAGACATTCTGCCATATGGGACTATACACTCTTGGTTCTCCTTGCTTTAACGAACCATTTTTGAATCGGCTATGCCTGCGTTTGATTCCTGGTACCTCCTCATTCACAAGATTAAATATATGCGGCCAAAAATCCATGCGAGAACCTGTGTGAGGGGTGTCAAAGGCCCAAAGAGCAGTCATTTGTAATTGTTCCGGTTCAAACAGGATGGCATATAAATAACGGCCTATCTGAATGCGGTTGTGCAGTTCCTCAAACTGATGGATGGTTTTTCCGCGCAAGCGTAGTCTATCTTTTCCTGTTACGGATGGAAAAAGGATTTGATTCATTGACAGGAGATCCTGCAGCTTAAATTCGATCTTTTCAAATACATTTTTCTTCATCTGTTTATCCTTCATGACGGTCTGCTCCAAATGGTTTTGTTCATTCACCACCAATGCGAGGGTAATCATTTGTGAATCACTATTTTTCAAAAAGAAGGACCAAATGACCTCCATAAAAATAGACACATTGAAGGAAGATAGCAGATAGAAATAATTTTTTTGCTCGTGTTTACTTTTTTCATATAGCAACAATTGGGGAAATGCATCCGCAAAAATAATCCAGTTTCCTTTTTCTAAAAAGGCATAAAAGCCTTCGCTTTCTTGTTTGGACAGCAAGCTTGGCAGGAAGGTGCCCTTTAAATCGGTCATGTTCCATCCAGTATTGCGTGAGACCATGTGAGCCAGGAAGGACCAATGAACCTCTGGGTTTCGTCTATAGAAGTCTAGGTAAGCTTTTGTGCGCGTTACATTATTCAGGTTGCAACGGTTTGTTTCTGCTTGAAGAGCGGCGACTAGCTGTTTTTCTTTATCCGAAAGAGAGAGATGAGGCCGAGGCAAACGGAGCCGTTCGGTTAGTGCCGCTTGCAGAGGTAAATATTTTTTAGGCGTTTTATTTGCGTGCAAGAAAATCGGAAACGTCCTCCTTTCAGGCAACATGGTTACATGTTTTCTCCTTAATTTATTCTAAAATCATTTGCTTATTCCAATAGGGGTTGGCATGCAAATTGCATGATTATTCAGGAGAGGATTAATGGATCTTTAGATAAAGGCAATATGAAGGCGCTGCTGCAAGGAGGAATCATTAGCTGCTGTCATATTAGCTAGGAAACAGAGGAAGGTTGGTGAAGGAACGTGAACATATTAGAAGTGCCTGCAGTTAGTCTGCCGATGGAAGCGGATGAGCTTCGCCGGCAGGTGCGCGACTTTTTAACGAATGAGTTACAAGCAGGAAGAATTGAATCCAATTGTGATTGCTGGCTGAGCGGTTTTTCGGCTGATTTCTCCAAAAGATTAGGGGACATGGGCTGGATTGGCATGACCTGGCCAGCGGAATATGGAGGGCATGAGCGTTCCTCACTTGAGCGCTATACTGTCATTGAGGAATTGCTTGCATTCGGGGCGCCGGTAGCAGGGCATTGGATCGCTGACAGGCAATCAGGCCCATTGCTATTGAAATATGGGACAGAAGAGCAGAAACGTCACTTCCTGCCGAGGATTGCGAAGGGAGAATGCTTTTTCTGCATCGGGCTAAGTGAGCCTAATGCCGGATCTGATTTGGCAGCCATTCAAACAAGAGCCACAAAGACTAAGGGAGGATGGATTCTTAATGGAAGCAAAATATGGACTAGCGGTGCCCATTTCTCTCATTATATGATTGCCCTTTGCCGAACAGACGACCTGGATACACAAAACAGGCATGCGGGGATGAGCCAGATGATAGTTGACTTGTCATCTGACGGAGTAACCATTCGCCCCATCCTCTTAATGACGGGTGAACACCATTTTAATGAAGTCTTTTTCGATGATGTGTTTATTCCTGATAACCGATTGATTGGCTTAGAGGGTGAGGGCTGGGTGCAAAGCATGGCCGAGCTCGCTTATGAAAGAAGCGGGCCTGAACGCTTTCTTAGCACCTACCCCCTCCTTAATGAACTGACGAATTTTCTTCTTGAGAAAGAGGAACATGAAGGCTTGCTGGTGATAAGCAGGCTTACTGCCCGTCTATGGAGCTTACGTAATTTATCCATCGGAATTGCTGACCAATTAGATAAAGATGTCCCATCCGATATATCGGCAGCTCTTGTTAAGGATATGGGGACACAGTTTGAGCAAGAAATAGCAGACCTAGCCAGAGAATATACATCCGTCATTCCGTCTGTTCAATCCTCAGACCGGTTAAGCAGACTTCTGGCAGAGTCTATCCTCCAATCTCCAGGCTTCACACTAAGGGGAGGCACGACAGAAATATTGAGAGGCATCATCGCAAAAGGAGTGTTCAAGGCATGAGTGACATGCAAGCCATAATTCTGCAGAGCGCAAATAAGATTTTTTTAAAGCATATGACCAAGGATGCTGTTGATCAGGCTGAGAACGGGCATTTTCCAACGGATTTATGGATGGATTTACAGGAAGCCGGCCTGCTCCTCATAGGGATAGAGGAAGAGGATGGCGGGAATGGCGGGGACCTAGCAGATGGTTTGAAGCTTATGCAGCTTGCGGGTAAATTTTCAGCTCCAATCCCGCTAGCTGAAACATTGATAGGTAATTGGCTTTTAGCGGAAACAGGATTGGGAATAAGTACTGAAATGAAAAGCCATCCATCCTTGTATTCGCTTAATGAGAATCATATATCTTTTGAATCAGGGTGTATATCTGGCATGGTTCCTTATGTTCCGTATGGCAGGGAAGCAAATCATGTCATGGCTTTCTTAGAGCGGGGGCAAGAGCTGGAATTAGTTCTTCTTCCTGTTCAAGCGGCGAAGATTAAAACGGGCAAAAATTTGGCCGGTGAAGTGAGAGACACGCTCGTTTTCGGCAAGGTGCCCCTCAAAGAATTGGAGCATTGCCCGATTGCGCCAGAATTACGCGAGCGCATGATTTGTTTAGGGGCATTGGCGAGAATAGGAATGATGACAGGAGCGATGGAGAGAATCATGGAATTGACTCTCGAGCATGTGCAAACACGTCATCAGTTCGGAAAGCCCCTTTCCCGCCAGCAAGCTATCCAGCAGCATATAGCGCTTCTTGCCGGTGAACTGGCCGCTGCAAAAGCAGCCTTTAATAACGCCGTTGCCAGCATAGAAAGCGGCTATCTGACGAGAGATATCGCATTAGCTAAGATCCGTTTGAATGAGGGGGCAGGCAAATTCGCAAAGACAGCCCATCAAATCATGGCGGCTATCGGATTTACCCATGAACATAGCCTCCATCACAGCACCAGAAGGCTTTGGTCATATCGAGATGAATTCGGAAGTGAAGCTGATTGGTCTAAGGTAATTGCGAACCAGCTCAGACAACGAAATCAGAATGGAAATCAAAATGGATTGTGGGAATATATAACCGGACAACATACACCGAAAGGAGAAAGAAATGAGCGACTTACTATTTACCGTTAAGAATCAAGTGGCACGGATAACGTTGAATCGTCCTGAGCGAATGAATGCGTTTAGTGAAGATATGATTCATTCCTGGATCAAAGCTCTTGAACAAGTGCGTGATTCACAAGAGATTCGAGTTTTAGTCATTTCCGGAAATGGACGCGCCTTTTGCTCTGGCGGGGATATAAAGGCAATGGCAAGGGGAGAAGGATTCTTGGACCATGAGGGCAAGAATGATTATGCCTCCACTGCCCTTGACCGAAAAAACTCCCTGTGGAAGAATGTCCAGCGCATCCCGCTTTTACTTGCCGAAATAGACATCCCGGTTATCGCGATGATTCAAGGGGCTGCATTTGGAGCTGGTTTTGACATGGCGCTTGCTTGTGATATCAGGATTGCCGCCAGGAGTGCTAAAATCGCTGAAAGCTATGTGAAAGCAGGCATTGTCCCTGGAGATGGAGCTGCCTGGTTCCTGCCAAGGCTGATTGGCACCGACAAAGCATTGGATTTATTGTGGAATGGAACGGTGCTGGAAGCTGAAGAAGCCCAACAGCTCGGTCTACTTACATATGTCGTTGACGACAATGAACTTGAACCTTTTACCGAGCAATATATCGAAAAGCTCAAAGAAGGCCCGAAGGAAACGATGCGCTTTATGAAAAGAGCTGTCTATCAAAGCCGCCAGCTCGATTTAAGAACTTCATTGGATATGATTTCTTCTGCTATGGGAATTATCACGGAGCTTGATGATTATCAGGAAGGCGTTCAAGCACTCGTCGAAAAGAGAAAACCAAAGTTTAATTGACTGATAGGGAACTCATCTGAATTTCAGAGGGTTCCTTCTTTTTGAAAGGATATGTGGGAAGTCGGGGTAAACATAGGTTGGCATAAATCTTGCATGATAGACATTAGCTGGGATGAGGTTTTACGTGATTCGAAAATGAATGAAAAGAATCAAGAGTGAATCAAAATGGCTCGAAAGAAGGTGAGCCAGATCGAAACCTATATGTCTAGAGCTAAAATGATACAGGCAGATTTGGTATAAGGAGGCAATGGAAGGATGGAATCACTTGATCACGTAAGAAAACTATTTGAAAACAGTGCATTCAATCAGCATCTTAACATCAGGACGGATATTTTCGAAGCAGGGAATGTCCGGTGCACTCTGCAAGTCCAAGACCATCATTTAAATGTGAATGGGGCCGTTCATGGTGGAGTATTGTTCAGCCTGCTCGATTCTGTGATGGGAGCCACGATCAGGTCTAAGACAGGAATTCCGCTTGTCACAGTTAATATGTCGACTCATTATTTAGCCGCGGTTTTTGAGGGAGAGAAGCTAACGGCAAGGGCTGAAATTACCCATTTAGGAAGAAGCCTTGTCACAGCAGAAGGTTTTCTTGAGGGAGAGGACGGGCTTCTTAAAACTAAAGCCATAGGGACCTTCAAGCTTCTGAGGAAAGCATGAATCAGTGAAGAAAGCACCAATTGTCAAAATATTCTATTGTTTCATTGACGAAAACTTTTTTCACTCGTAAAATTTACTTATTACCATTTTTTTCTATATGAGGTGGGCTAGATGAATCAAACGAAAGAGAAACAGAAATATACGGTCCCCGCACTTGAAAATGCTTTTTCCATTCTTCGTTTGCTTAGCCGTAACCGATTTAAGGAATCTACCATCACGGAAATTTCCAATGCGCTCAATCTAAACCCGGCGACCTGCTACCGATTGCTGCGTGTGATGGAAGAGATGGCTATCGTGCGTTATATGGATGAGAAGAAACGCTATACGCTAGGTCCATATTTGGTCGTGCTAGGGGAGCGGGCAAAGGAGCATCTTGATTACTTGCTGGTCATCCAGCCTTATCTTGAGAGACTGACGAAGGAAACGCAAATGACATCCATACTAGTCAATAAGATTAATGAACAAAAGCTTGCCATTGTCAGCAAAGCAGAAGCGAGTGATTTTGGGGTGACCGTTTCTGTCGGCAGACATTTCTCCATCACGGACGGCTCATTTGGCCTTTGTCTGCTTGCTTATCTCGATGAAGAAAAGAGAGCGGCAATCTTAGAACAGAATACTGGCTTAAGGCCGTATTCACCCCATGAGATAGCCAGGATAAAAAAAGAATGTGAAGCATTAAGGAAACGCGGCTTTCACATTACATATGGCGAGTATATCAAAGGCGTATGCGGGATTGCGGCACCTATTTTCACTGAAGGCGGTAAGGTCGACCTATCAATTGAACTGATTGGCTTTACTTCACGCCATGATGAAGAAGACCTGCAAGAAAAGGGACGGCTGATCAAGGAAGCAGCAAATGAAATCAGCCGAAAGCTATCAGGAAACGAATGAAAGAAGGAGAGTGCTTGATGGGAGCTTTATCCGGAATCAAGGTACTAGATTTGACGAGACTTCTTCCCGGACCCTTTTGTACGCTCATGCTTGCTGATTATGGAGCTGAGGTCATCAAAATCGAAGAACCCGGAAGAGGAGATTATATTCGTTCAAGGGAACCTGCGGTCAATGGAATTGGCGCGAGGCACTTGACCGTCAATCGCAATAAAAAGAGTGTGGAACTTAACTTAAAGACTGAAACTGGCATTGCTATCTTCAACAAGATGGCTGGTGAGTCGGATGTGATAATCGAGGGATTCAGGCCTGGAGTGATGGAGCGCCTAGGAATTAGCTATGAACAAATCTCCAAGATCAATCCGCAGATTGTCTATTGCTCCCTCACAGGCTATGGGCAAACGGGTCCCTATCGTTCACTGCCTGGGCATGACATCAATTATGCCGGATATTCAGGAATTCTCAGTCTCAATGGGGAGGAAGATGGAAGGCCAGTCATTCCCGGAGTTCAGATTGCGGATATTGGCGGAGGGTCTCTGATGGCACTATCCGGAATCTTGATGGCTTTATTATATAAAGAGAAAACAGGAAAGGGCCAATACATCGATGTTTCTATGACAGATGGCGCTGTCACTTGGCTATATGCCGCAGCTTCAGATTATTTTGTTTCAGGAGATGTGCCTAAACGAGGGAAAAACCGCCTGGATGGGCAATTTGCCTACTATCAGCTCTATGAGACAAAGGATGGTGAATTTCTCTCAATCGGGGCATCAGAGAGGAAGTTTTGGGACCGTTTTTGCGAGCTGATTGACCGGCCTGATTGGAAGGAATTGCACGAGGGTAAAACCGAAGTTCAGACGAAATTGAAGCAAGAATTAACAAACTTGTTCAAGGAACGAACGAAACAGCAATGGATGGAATTGTTATCACAAGAGCAAACCTGTGTCGGACCTGTCAATACACTAGATGAGCTTTTCCATGACCCGCAAATCCAGGAAAGGGAAATGCTGATTGAGCAAGATCATCCTATTGCAGGCAGAATCAAGCAAATTGGGTTTCCTATTAAATTTTCAGCGACACCTGGTGAGCTTCAAACGTATGCGCCAATTCTGGGGGAACATACGGCAGAATACTTGAACAGCTTAGGGTATACAGAAGAGGAAATCAGGAAGCTTCAGGAGGAGAATGTTATAGGGAATTCTCCGCCTATTCATCAATCGTGAAGGGGAGTGAAGACCTATGAACCATGTCCATTACAATCGATTAGGAACTAATCAGGAGATAGCCGAAATCATCCTTGACCGTCCAGAAGCGAGAAACGCTTTTACGACAGATATGGCAAGAGAAATTCTAGAACTGTGCCAGACCATTCATCACAGTGAGGCAAGGGTGGTCATCATTCGTTCTTCTACAGAAGGGGCTTTTTGCTCTGGGGCTGATTTGAAGGAACGGAATGGGATGAGTGAGGATCAGTGGAAGGAACAGCACAAACTGTTTGAAGCGATGTTTCATCAATTGCAGGACATGAAGCAGCCTGTCATCGCCGTTGTCGATGGGTATGCTCTAGCCGGCGGATTTGAAATTGTCCTAAATTGTGATTTTATCATCGCAACGGAGCAGGCCATTTTCGGTTTGCCTGAGGTGACAAGGGGGATTATGCCGGGCGGAGGTGGTACAAGACTTCTGTCTAGGAGAATTCCCATGCATAAGGCAAAGGAATGGATTTTGACAGGGAGAATGATTCGAGCGCAAGAGGCAGATCAGGCAGGTTTGATTAACCGTCTCACAACAAGGCAGTCAATCAAGGAAGAAACACTCGCCTTTGTGGAAAAAATGGCCTCTAATGCACCGCTTGCCGTCCAATATTGCAAGGCGGCGCTTGATGAACTATACAGTGCAGATTATCGGGAAGCGCGGGAGCTTGAAATAGATTACTATAATCGCTGTGTTGATACAAAGGACCGACTAGAGGGCGTTAAGGCCTTTGTAGAGAAAAGACAGCCGCAATTCATCGGCAAGTAAATGTGAAAGGCAGGGGTAATATTCATGGCTTATGAAACGATCACGACAGACACACAAAACGGAGTATGTACCGTACGGTTGAACCGCCCGGAAGTAAGGAACGCACTTGGCCTTCTTGCTCGAAATGAATTGAGAGATTTTTTCTCTAAAGCCAGTGAGGATGAGGCTATTCGCAGTATTGTCCTTACTGGCAGCGGACCTGCTTTTTCAGCTGGGGGCGACCTGAGCCAAATGGAGGGGCTGGATCCTATAAAGGGAAGGAAAAGACTTCAAAGTGGACACGCGATGATCCAATCTATGATTCAACTGGAAAAGCCGATTATCTCAGCGGTCAATGGTGCTGCAGCTGGCGCGGGAGTCAGTGTGGCGCTCGCAAGTGACATTATCGTTGCTGCCAGCAGCTCCATATTCATCCAAAGCTTCGTCCATGTCGGTCTCATACCTGATCTTGGCTCGATTTATTTTCTTCCTAGATTAGTAGGGAGGCATAAGGCAATGGAATTGATGATGACTGGGGAAAGGATTTCTGCAGCCGAAGCCTATCGGCTTGGTATCGTTAATCAGGTAGTTGATGACGAGATTCTCTTAGATAAGGCCCAAAAACTTGCCCAAAAGCTTTCTGATGGGCCGTCCCATTCCATCGGCTTAACGAAAAGACTCATCAATCGGAGCATCCTCTCTGACATAGAACACACATTGGAAGAGGAAGGATTGGCTCAAGGAATCTGTTTCCAAACAGATGACTTCCAAGAAGGAAGAAAGGCATTTTTTGAGAAGAGAAAACCAAATTTCCGTACATGGACGGAGGGATAAGCATGAATGCGGCAGATCAAAAGGAACAGTCAAAATTTCATGAGGAGTTACGTCAAAGCGTGCGCAGTATTTGCAGGAAATATCCTGATGAGTATTGGCGTGAATTGGACGCTGAATTAGCATACCCCGAGGCCTTCGTAGAGGATATTACGAAAAACGGCTTTCTCGCAGCCTTGATTCCTGAAGAATATGGCGGTTCTGGGTTAGGGATTATGGAAGCTTCGATTATCCTTGAAGAGATAAACCGTTCAGGAGGCAATGCTGGTGCTTGCCATGCCCAAATGTATACAATGGGAACCCTGCTTCGTCATGGCAGTCTGGAGCAAAAACGCGCTTACCTACCAAAAATAGCTGATGGAACCCTTCGGCTGCAAGCGTTTGGGGTAACAGAACCGAATACGGGCACTGACACGACAAAGCTTCGAACATTTGCCGAAAAAAAAGGAGACAAGTATATCGTCAATGGCCAAAAGGTATTCATCTCAAGAGCTGAACATTCTGATTTGATGATATTGCTAGTCCGTACGACACCATTAGAGCAAGTCAAGAAGAAGACAGAAGGATTATCCGTTCTTTTAGTTAATTTAAAAGAATCGGTGGGTAATGGTCTGACCATCAAGCCAATCCGTACGATGATGAACCATGCTACAACTGAACTTTTCATGGAGGATCTTGAGGTTCCGGCAGCAAACTTGATTGGGGAAGAAGGGAAAGGTTTTCGCTATATTCTAGATGGCATGAATGCGGAGAGAATCTTAATTGCGGCCGAGTGTATTGGGGATGGCAGATGGTTTGTGGAGCGGGCCGCCAATTATGCGAAAGAAAGAGTCGTATTCAATCGGCCGATCGGGCAAAACCAAGGAATCCAGTTTCCGATTGCCAAAGCTCATGTGCAGATTGAAGCGGCAGACTTGATGCGAATCAAGGCATCAGAATTATTCGACCGAGGGGAAACATGCGGGGCGGAGGCTAATATGGCTAAACTCCTCGCTGCAGATGCTTCATGGGAAGCGGCCAATGCAGCCTTGCAGACTCATGGGGGATACGGATTCACAGAAGAATATGATATCGAACGAAAATTTAGGGAAACAAGACTGTATCAGGTTGCCCCGATTTCTACGAATCTCATATTATCCTATGTTTCAGAACATGTTCTCGGTTTGCCCAGGTCCTATTAAACAAGGGGGATAGAAGATGTTTTTTCCAAAAGAAGTGGAAATAATCGAAGTTGGCCCGAGAGATGGCCTTCAAAATGAACCGAACCCCATCACGACTGAACAGAAGAAAGATTTAATTGACCGGCTGGCTGATTCAGGCTTTAAACGGATTGAGACGGCCTCTTTCGTCCATCCAAAATGGGTGCCGCAAATGGCAGATTCAGAGGAAATTGCCGCTTATTGCAATCAACTTGGACTGACCTATATTGCGCTAACCCCAAATATGAAAGCATTAGAAAGAGCGCTTGCTATGGATGTGCCCCAAATAGCCGTCTTTATCGGTGCGAGCAACGAATTCAACAAACGAAATGTCAATCGTACGACGGATGAATCATTAAAAGAGGCAGAAATACTGATTAGAGAGGCTAAACACGAGGGGAAATTCATCAGAGGCTATATCTCCATGGCTTTCAAATGTCCCTTCCAAGGCTATGTGTCATTTGAAGAGGTTAATCATGTATGCAGCCGATTTGTTGATTTGGGAGTTGATGAGGTTGACATCGGTGATACAAACGGAAAGGCAGATCCAAAACTAGTGTATGAACGTTTTGCTAGATTAACGGATTTATATCCAAATCAAACATTTGTCGCGCATTTTCATGACACATATAAAATGGCGCTCGCTAATGTAATCGCTTCCATGCAGGCGGGCATTACAAAGTTTGACAGCTCTGCAGGAGGATTGGGCGGTTGTCCGTATTCCCCTGGGTCCACCGGCAATATTTCAAGTGAAGAATTGATTTATATGGTGGAAGAAATGGGATGTACAACAGGAATCAATCAACCGAAGCTCGCCGAAGCCGGCAAGTACGCAAAAGGATTGTCGAGCGTGAAGCTGAAAGGGGAATTTATATGAAAAATGCCGTAATGATCGATTCTGTAAGAACGGCTGTTGGACGAATGGGCGGAGCCTTGAAAGAGATTGAGGTTGATTATTTAGCCGCTAAGGTTATCAGCGAGATTGTCTCACGCACTGGGCTTGATGCCAATGAGGTTGATGAGGTCATTCTTGGGCAGGCCAAACAAAGCACGGATTCACCTAATATGGCAAGGCTTGCTCTCCTAAGAGCCGGATTACCCATCGAAGTATCGGGGTACACCGTCCATCGCCAATGCGGTTCAGGTGTCCAGTCGATAAATAACGCTCATCAGCAGATTATGTGCGGGTATGCGGATGTCATCATTGCCGGAGGGGCGGAAAGCATGAGCACGGCTCCCTATTATTTAAGGAACGCTCGATACGGCTATGGAGCAGGAAACGGTCTGCTCCTTGATCCAAATACAGAAAGTCAGCCAAGAGCTCAACCAATTGAGACATATGGACCTTTGACAATGGGGATGACGGCTGAAAACCTTGCTGAAAAATATGCTATTTCGCGTACAGAACAAGATGAATTTGCGCTCAGGAGTCAAGAAAATGCCAAAAGAGCCATTGAAGGAGGTCTGTTTGACGAGCAAATTGTTCCATACGAACTGAAATCAAGAAAAGAAACGGTGGAGTTCCGGGTGGATGAGCACCCTCGTGCGACGTCAATGAACAAACTCTCATCCTTAAAACCTGTCTTTAAGGAGAACGGATCGGTGACAGCAGGTAACTCAAGCGGCAGGAATGATGGAGCTGGAGTGGTCTTGATGATGTCTGAGGAAGCCTGTGCAAGATATGAGAAGAAGCCAAAAGCGCGTATTATCGCTCAAGCAACGGCCGGCGTATCCCCAGAAATCATGGGAATCGGACCAGCTCCCTCTACTAAAAAGGCGTTAAAGCAGGTTGACTTGAAATTAGAGGATATCGGTTTAATTGAGCTGAACGAGGCTTTTGCCGCCCAATCCATTGCCGTTATCAAGGAGCTCTCCCTTGATGTTAATAAGGTCAATGTGAACGGCGGAGCCATAGCCCTTGGCCATCCGTTAGGCGGAACTGGGGGCGTGTTAATGACAAAGCTCCTTCATGAGATGGAGCGCAGGGGAGAAAAATATGGAATGGTGACACTTTGCATCGGTGGCGGACTTGGCATCACAACCATCATCGAGAATTTACTCGTATAGGGAGAATGGGGGCAAATGATTCATGAATAAATCAGACTGGCTCCATAATTATAAGAATCGGCAGGTAAAGGCGAATGAAGCAATATCCGTCATTCAATCTCATAATAAAGTTTTTCTCGCTCCTTTTTGCAATGAACCGCAAACACTAGTGGAAGAATTGGTCCGCCAAAAGGACAGATTTGAACAAACCATTCTCTATACCCTCAATATCGGGAGCCCTTGTCTGTATGCCACTCCTGACGCCGAATCACATTTCATCATCCATAGCTTTTTGCATTCTGCCCGTCTAAAGCAAGCATATGAGAATCATTTCTGTGATTATTTGCCTGTTAACTTATCGCAGATTCCGGCTTGGTTGAAGGAAAATCCGGTCGATGTCGCCCTCATTCAAGTGAGCTCTCCTGATGAGTTCGGAAAATGCCATTTAGGCATCTCGGTAGACATCATTCACACGCTCATTGAGCAGGCAAATATCGTTATTGCCCAGGTTAATGAGGAGCTTCCTGTTACACATGGCGATGTATATGTTGATGTGGCAGAGATCGACCATTTTGTCCTATCCAATCGCCCTTTACTTGATGTTCCATCTGCAGCTGGACGTGAAGAGGAGAAAATCATTGGGCAGTATGTAGCAGAGATCATTCCTCACCGAGCAACCATTCAAGTAGGGGTCGGACGCCTTGCGGATAGTATCCTTGGCTCTCTGAAGGAAAAAAGGGATCTTGGCATTCATTCTGGCTCGATTACAGATATGGCTGTTGACTTAATGGAGTCCGGCGTTGTGACAAATGCCTATAAAGAAATCAACCAACATCAAACGATATGTACGACGCTGACGGGAACGAAGCGATTATATGCCTTTGCCCATCAGAATGAAGCCATTCATCTGCAGCCGGTAGAGTACACACATAATCCTGCTGTCATTGCTCAAATCAATCAGTTTTATTCCATTAATTCCGCACTTGAAGTGGACTTGTTGGGGAATGTCAATGCTGAGCAGGCAGGAAGATACCCGCTTGGAGGTGTCGGCGGGCAGATGGATTTCATCCTTGGCTCCCGTCTTTCTACTAGAGGGCGTTCGATTATTGCCCTGCCATCAACCGCCAAAAAAGGAACGGAATCAAGGATCAGGCTATCGACCTCATTTGTCACCTCAGTAAAGTCAGAAATTGATTATGTCGTGACCGAGTACGGAGTGGCCAGTTTATTCGGAAAGACCGTCAAAGAAAGGGCTGCCGAATTGCTCGCAATCGCTCATCCTGCCTTCAAGGATAAACTTGAATGGCAAGTAAAGCAAAATGGAAGTTGACTTAAAGAATGTGTGTCAAACAATAGAAAGCTGTAACCGCTAAAAAAATGGAAAGGTGTTGGTCTGAATGTTAGAGGGAATTCGCGTCCTGGATTTCACACAATACTTACCCGGTCCGCATGCCACTTTGCGTCTTGCGGATATGGGCGCAGACGTCATTAAGGTCGAGGCGCCCTTTGGTGACCTTGCCCGTTTTTCCCTGGATGAGCATGAGCAAAGCCCCGTTTTCCTCGCCCAGAACAGGAAGAAGAAAAGTGTCGTCTTAAACCTGAAGAATGAGGAGGACAGAAAAACTGCCCTTGAACTTGCCCGGGAAGCCGATGTTGTCATAGAAGGATTCCGGCCAGGGGTCGCCGCACGAATCGGCATCGGGTATGAAGAAATCAAAAGCGTTAAACCGGATATTATTTATTGCTCCCTGACAGGCTACGGACAGACTGGGTCCATCAGCCATCTTGGCGGCCATGACATCAATTATATGTCTCTAAGCGGGATGCTCGCTCAAATGAAGGACCATAATGGCAAACCTCATCTTCCAAGCAATACGATTGCCGATTTCATCGGCGGAATAAGTACCAGTGAAGCGATATTAGCTGCCTTGGTCAAAAGAATGCGCACAAATGAGGGCTCATATATCGACCTTGCTATCACGAAAACTTTACTGCCGCTCATGTCCAATCATATTGTCATTGAGAGCCTGACAGGTGAAGAGCATGGTGTAGAAAGATTAAGCGGTGCTTTTGTTTGCTACACTCTCTATGAAACATCCGACCAGCGCTTTATCGCGATTGGCGCACTTGAAGAGAAATTTTGGTGCAACTTCTGCAAGGGAGTAGGCAAAGAGGAATGGGAGAAGGAACAATTTTCTCGGGCTGAGAGCGGGAATCCCGTTTACGAGGAAATCCATGCGCTTATCCGTACAAAATCATTATCTGAATGGTCCAGATTTGCGCGCGAAGTGGATTGCTGCATGTCCCCTGTCCTTGAAACGAGCGAGCTCATAGATACTGAGGAGTTAAAGGAATGGAACCTCATTAGCGACAGCGGCTCATACCGTTATGTGACCAATCAAGCGACAGGATTCTTCGGAGCGACTCCTGATACAGAGCCCCCAGCACTTGGGGCACATACAAAGGAATACGTTGGCAAGCTCAGCCGGTAAGATGATTATAGAAAAAAATCTCCATTTCTCATCTGAATCGATAAGACAGATTTACATACAACGAATATGAAAAAGCGGGGATAGATAAAGCGCAAGCCTGTTGAATTAAGATAAAAACGAAGGAAAAGGGGAGATGACATGAATTTTTCATTAAGTGAAGAACTGATTGAAATGAAGAGGTCCATTCGTGACTTTATTGATCATACAGTAGACCCGCTCGCCCAGCAAATCGAGGAGGAGGATGAAATACCGGAGAAAATTATGAGCATGAGCAAGGAAATGGGGCTGTTTGGACTCAGCATCCCGGAGGAATACGGCGGAATCGGTATTGATATGGTCGGAAAGTGCGCCCTTTATGAGGAAATCGGTCGCACATCTAACGGCTATACGACTGTCATCGGCGCCCATACCGGCATTGGTTCGGTAGGTATCGTTGAAATGGGAACCGACGAGCAAAAGAAGCGTTATTTGCCAGACATGGCCCGGGGTAATCGCATCGGTGCTTTCGCCTTAACGGAGCCGAGCGCTGGTTCAAACGCTGCTGCTCTCAAAACAACCGCGGTCAAAAAAGGGGATAAGTACATCCTAAACGGCTCGAAGCATTATATCACGAATGGGCCGATTGCCGATGTTTTTACGGTCATGGCCGTTACAGACCGAGATAAGGGAGCAAAAGGGATTACGTCCTTCATCGTTGAAAAGGATTTCCCCGGCTTTATCGTCGGCAAGAAGGAAGAAAAGATGGGGCTTCGCGGCTCACATTCCTCTGAAATTTTCTTTGAGGATTGTGAGGTTCCGGCTGAAAATGTTCTTGGGATGGAAGGTCTTGGCTATATCAATGCTTTAAAAATTCTCGCAAACGGGCGGGCAGGCCTTTCCGCCCGAAATCTCGGCTCCTGTCAAAAGCTGCTTGAGCTATCAACGAAATATGCCCATGAACGTGAACAATTTGGAAAGCCCATCTTTGAACAGCAAATCATCCAGCATTATCTCGCTGAAATCGCACTTGATACCGAAACCCTGCGCTCGATGACATACCGCGTTGCCTGGATGGTCGACCAAGGTATGAATGTGATCAAGGAGGCGGCCATGGCAAAGCTTTTAGGTTCAGAGATTTATAACCGAATCGCGGATAAGGCTGTCCAAATTCATGGCGGAATTGGCTATATTAAAGAATTCCCGATAGAAAGATATTACCGGGACGCACGGATAACGAAAATTTATGAAGGAACATCGGAAATCCAGAAAAATATTATCGCAGCCCAGCTTCATAAGGAATATGAGAAAAATGCCCGGTCTGTGCAAGTATAGATAATAACACTGAACAGTTGAAGGACCCTGCTCTTTTATACAATGAGCAGGGCTCTTCCATTGAGGCTGCAAGGAACCTATCTGTGTGTTTGCTAATAGTATGGAGGAATCAACACAAACGGCTCTTTACTGCTCCTGTGTTGTGAAAGGAAAGGAAATCTGGTGAGGATGTATAACATTGTCTGCCTTAAGATTATTTTTCTTTGTGAGATTACCTATCAAATTGCGTGCAAAAGCAAGGAATATAGCTAATAATTAAGTATGCCAGCCTAAATAGTTATATTTAACTTTCAATCATATACATAAAAAGACTTTCCAGTTTTTTTAGTATCGGAAAGATTTCTTAAGTTTCTTACCATTCCGGTAACATAGGCTAGGCAGCCACAACAATCATATGTAAAGAGGAGCGTACCTAGATTACGTTTACGAAATATTCTTGCCAATATCGAAACGGAGGAGGCTAGCCCAATGGATATAACAAACGTGATTTTGAATGAAATGGGTAACATAAAACAAAAAAGAAAACTGTCTTTAACGCTGACGGTCAACAAAATACATTATCACTTACAAGTTGATCCAACTGATTGCGTGGTCGACCTATTGCGTGACAGGCTCTTGTTATTTGGCAAAAAAAGAACCAGCGAAAGTGCCATGTGCGAGCATTTCAGCGTGTTAATAGATGGGAAGATAGCAGAGCCTTCCAAGCTTTTGGCCAATCAAGTTAATGGAAAATCCCTTGTTATCCTTGAAGGTTTACCGGCATCAATTAGATGATGCACATTCTATGACTATAAAACGATTGTAGATGTCGATTAACTATACATCGGAACGGTCCATCCTATTGTCATGAATAAATTGGGAAGGTGCAGGTTCATCTATTGAATGGGCAATTTTATCAATGGTCTGCCCTGCATAAAAACGCCACCTATACTCATTTACTATTACTAGCGTCTTAATCCTACCGGACATCTTTTGTAAAAGGTAGAATAGAAGATGAGTATCAAAACTGAATTTTAATGGTTTTAATCACTCGCTGAGAATTACGAATCGGAAGGTCAAACCCAAAATCGTTTAGAACCAATATATCATCCCCTTTCTTTATTAAAATCGCCTTTTCTCCTCCGGTAATCTCTACGGCCCAGAGATATCCTATCAGTCATTCAATTCTTTTAACTCCTATTCGTAAGTTCATCCAACTCAATAAGCTTTTTTGTTAAATCCCTTAATTATATTTAAGGGGTTATTTGTGTTCTGGGAGGCGGTTTGCTGATCATGTAATGATGAGGGCAGTACAGTATAGCCAAATGGTGCATCTGCCTGATACCTCCGGTGGGATGCTTGCTTTAAAGTTGATTTGCTAAGTCTTTCGATATTTATCTGAAGATGAAAGACATAATAGCCAGAACAAACGGGTATAGGTAATTATTTCCTATAAGATTTTTTAGGTCTATCTAATATCTTTTATCACTTAAAGAAAAACTTATGCAAATGTTTTCGTAGAATGTTCGCTTTGATTAAAACCTATTATTTTACATACTTACCATTTGTAGGGTTTTATTTTTAATGGTAAGATATGTATATAAAACTTTGGAAGCGTTTGCCTTATGGATTTCTGTATCTTTTGAATCAGCTAGAACAGCAGTTTAATAGAACAAATATTAATCGTTTTTAACTTTTATGCAAACGTTTTCGATAGTTTTTGGACTATTTTTAAGGAGAGTGGCCATATGTTAAAAAGCAAAATCGTAAAAGGAACATTATCTGGTTTACTTTTATCGAGCCTTTTCTTAGCTGGATGCTCATCTTCCAGCGGTGGGGATGGCGGCGATAAGACAACGGTAGAGATTTTTCAATTCAAGGTAGAGTTCAAGCAGCAGTTTGAAGCGGTTGCGGAGCAATATGAGAAGGAAAATCCGGATGTTGACTTGAAGATCACGACTGTCGGGGGCGGAAATGATTATAAATCCGCGATTACTTCTAAATTCTCTTCCGGCGAAGAACCAGCGATTTTCAATATTGGCGGGCCGACAGATGTGAAACAGTTCAAAGACCGTTTGACGGACCTAAGTGACACAGAGGCCGCCAAAGCTGCTCAGGAGGGCACACTTGACGGAGTAACGGTTGACGGAGAAGTATTAGGGGTTCCATACAACCAAGAGGGTTATGGATTCATTTACAATAAACGTATTTTAAAAGAAGCGGGAATTGACCCTATGAGCTTGACTACTTATGACAAGTTAGAAGAAGCCGTCAAAAAACTAGATTCCCAGAAAGATAAATTGGAGTTAGATGCGGTATTCGCCTACCCAGTTAAAGAAAAATGGGTAACGGGCAATCATCTATCCAATGTATTCCTCGCAAATGAATTTGATGGGGATATCTTGAAAACGAGCGAATCAAAAACTGTTAGTTTTGAAGAAGGCGATGCCTTCAAGCAAATGATTGATTTGCAAAACGAATATTCCGTTCAGCCGACTACAAGCCTTGACTATTCTCAGCAGGTGGAGGAACTATTCTCTTTAGAAAAAGTTGCTTTCATCCAGCAAGGGAATTGGGTCTATAACACAGTGTATGAAATGGACCCAGAGCTAGCTGAAAAAGGCATAGGCATCATCCCAATCCCGAATGGTGATGAAGCAAAAATGCCTGTTGGCGTACCAAACTATTGGTCCGTAAACAGCAAGGTGGATGAAGAGGTACAAGAAGAAGCGAAGAAATTCCTTGACTGGCTTTACACATCAGATGAAGGGAAAACAGCTGTCTTGGAAGAGTTTAAATTCATCCCTGCCTATGAGGGGTATGATACAGAAAAAATCTCTGACCCGCTATCCCAGGAAATCTACAAATATGCTGAGGAAGGAAATACACTCGGCTGGGTCTTTATGGGCTATCCGGTTGGCTGGAATGAAGACCTCGGAGCGAGCGTTCAAAAATATGTATCCGGTGATCAAACATGGGACGAGCTCGTGAAAGAAACACAAAAAATCTGGGAAGATAAAGCTGATCAATAATCATTTCATCTAAGAAGACAGCCAGACGCTCCAAAGGCAGAGTGATGATAATCTCTTGGCTGCTTTTGGGGCGCGGTTGTCTTCTTTTCACACATTCATAAAGGGGGCGTTTCCCATTCGAAATCGTGATTTGGCGTTTTGGCTTTTCCTGACTCCTGTTCTGGCCGCTCTCATTATTGTCGTAATTATTCCGTTATTGTTTGGATTCTATTATTCCTTCACTAATTGGAATGGTTTAGGCAGGCTGGACTTCATTGGTTTAGAGAATTATGTCAATCTATTTAATGATAATGCTTTCTTAAGCGCATTTTGGTTCACGGTGAAATTCTCTATCGCATCGATTGTGCTCATTAATATTATCGGTCTAGGACTCGCTTTGCTTGTGACATCAAAACTGAAATCAAGCAATTTCCTGCGGACTGTCTTCTTCATGCCTAATCTGATTGGCGGATTGATTCTCGGGTTCATATGGCAATTCATTTTCATTAAGGTCTTTGGCAGTATCGGGGACCTTCTTGGGATCGAGTCCTTAAACGGCTGGCTATCCACGACAGATACCGGTTTTTGGGGTCTCGTGATTTTGACAGCCTGGCAAATGGCTGGTTATATCATGATTATCTATATTGCCTATTTGCAAGCAGTGCCAGGCGATTTGCTTGAAGCGGCCGAAATTGATGGGGCAAATGCATTCCAGCGCTTCCGGCATATCACGTTCCCGCTCGTTGCACCAGCCTTCACAGTCAGTTTATTCCTGACATTGTCCCATTCTTTTAAGATTTACGATCAAAACCTTTCCTTAACAGGAGGGGCACCATATAATTCGACAGAAATGGTCGCCATGAATATCATTCGTTCCGCCTTTACGGACAATGAAATGGCCTATGCACAATCAAAGGCTGTCATTTTCTTCGTTATCGTGGCCATCATATCGCTTCTGCAAGTTTACTTTAATAAGAAAAGGGAGGTTGAACTATAATGGAGAGGAAAAAATGGCAGCTGCGCATCCTTGGCCTCATCGGCATCTTGCTCGCTTTATTATGGCTCAGCCCGTTTTACTTGATGATTGTCAATGCCTTTAAGAGCAAACGGGATATTTTTGCCGATACGCTCGGCCTGCCGCAAGAATTTACGAGTGATAACTTCATCCAGGCCTTTGAACAGCTTGATTTTCTGCGGACCTTGCTTAATTCTTTGGTGATCTCAGGCTTGAGTGTAGGGATCATCATCGTCTTTTCCGCGATGGCAGCTTATGCGCTATCAAGAAACAAAAGTAAGCTTAGCTCTGTAATCTTCTTTATCTTTGTCGCAGCAATGCTTATTCCATTCCAATCGGTCATGATTCCGCTGATTAGTCAATTTGGCCAATTTGGCATGTTAAATCGAGCGGGTCTGATTATCATGTATCTCGGTTTTGGATGCAGCCTCTCGATCTTTTTATATCACGGTACGTTAAAGGGCATCCCGCAATCCTTGGATGAAGCAGCAAAGATTGATGGAGCGAACCGTTTCCAAGTGTTTTGGTATATTATTTTCCCGCTGCTGAAACCAATGTCCATAACAGTCGGCATCCTGAATGTCATCTGGATTTGGAATGACTACTTGCTTCCTTCACTCGTATTGGGTGAGGCAGGTACAGAAACCATCCCGCTCAAGCTATTTTACTTCTTTGGCCAATACACGAAACAATGGCATTTGGCTCTAGCTGGGTTAACTTTATCAATCATTCCTGTCATCGTCGCGTATTTCTTTGCTCAAAAACAGATTATTAAAGGAATCTCTGACGGAGCGGTCAAATAACCGTATCAAAATACAAGGTGGGATTGTTTACATGGCTGTTACGATAAAAGATGTTGCCAAAAAAGCGAATGTGGCACCTTCCACCGTATCAAGAGTGATTGCTGACAATCCGAGCATCAGTGATAAAACCAAACGGAAAGTCAGGAAAGTCATGAAAGAGCTCGGTTATCATTTGAATGCGAATGCCCGTAATCTCGTCACAAAGAAGACAAAAACGATTGGGATTGTCCTAAAGCATTCGGCCAGATACTCCTTGCATAACCCATTTTTTCAGGAAGTCATGCGAGGGATTGGCTCCCATTGCAGGGAAGAAGGGTATAGCCTCTCCATTACGACTGGAGATTCTGAGACGGCTATTTATGAGGATGTCATTCAGATGGTTGAAGGAAGGCAGGTGGACGGATTGATTATTTTATATTCCCGTAAAGGAGATAAAATGATTCGCTACCTTCTGGAAAAGAATTTCCCCTTCGTTGTTGTCGGCCATCCAGGTCAGGACTACACAGGAGTCACATATGTCGATAATGATAACCAAAAGGCGGCAAAGGATTTGACCGAATTCCTTCTCTTCCTCGGTCATAAGCATATCGCCTTCTTTGGCGGTGTACTAGAATATGATGTTGTCAGTGACCGGCTGAAAGGGTATAAGGAAGCACTTAATACGCATGGAATCAAGTTCTCACCAGACTATGTAAAGCCATTGCCTTATAGCCGAAAGGAAGCGATGATTGCTATTGATGAGCTATTTGCGTTGCCGGATTCTCCCACCGCTTTCTTAGCGCTTGATATTGATTATGCAATCATCCTTTCGGGCGTTCTAACCAAGAGGAATATGAGGATCCCGGAAGATGCCTCCATCGTTTGCTTTAATAATTATGAGGTCGCCGACTATACAACCCCTTCCCTTACAACAATGGATATCCATACGTATGAGTTAGGGGCAGAAGCAGCAAGATATGTGATTGAACTTATCATCAATCCTCAAGCAATCGAAAAGAATGTGTTAATACCGACGAGAATCATTGAGCGGGAATCACATCGCCCGATTAAACAAGAAAAGCCTGCTGAAGATGTGCTTATGCACTAATTAGCAGGCTTTTTTCCAGCCGATGTAGAAATATTAAGTATAGATAGGAAAAAAAGTCCTGCTGCAATCGTCCATTTATTACTTATTAGGCTAATTTCCCTGATATTTTTCCCAATATTGTGCCATGTTTAGAGGTTTCAATCCATAAATTAGGGATAAATGTTTAGAAAGTCTCACAGTCTGAGGTGTAGCATGAATAAAATTGCCGTTGAAAAAGATATTGGCAGTTATATAGGCCGGCTCTTACGCGAGAACTTCGGCCGGGGTCCTGGTCATGTGTTAGCCACATTGTCCTATCCCTTTCTCGCAGTTCATTTATCCAACTTCCTTTCACCGATAGAGAAGTCATTAATAGCGAATAACAATAGCATCTATGTTCATAAGACAAGAGATCTCGTTATGGAAACACTCATGAATGACATTATTACCTACATAGAATTAACGATGAATCAAAAGGTGAAAGAATTTTTCTATGATTGGAATCTTGACTGCCTAACAGGAATGTTTATTATCCGTTTGGATGGACATCAATGCGACCACGTTTCATATCCGAATAAAGAAAACGTTGAGAGAGAAATGATTGAAATCAGTGAAATTGCTCAGAAGGAGCCAGAAGAAATTTATTCACATATGCTGAACAAAAGGCAGCTGATTCTGGTCAGAAAAGGGATATTGATTCGTATTGAAAAAGAATTCATACGCCTTGGTTTCAAGGAGAATCTGATGATTGCCAAACGGAATCTAGAAAAGACACTATTGAAAGAGAGAAGAAAGCATTTTGAAGGCCATCTTAACAGAAAAGTGATAGATGAATTTACCTTTTGGAATTTTGAAGAGGATTCTAGTTACATTATATTAATCCTTGATTCTTGAGAGTCTATGTATGTTGGGAAAATTCTTCATATATTGAATCATAACTCACAATATGGTAAAATATGATAAATGATAATAATAAATATCTGATGGCAATGAATGGGCATAGAACCAGTCATAAGTCAGAGAAGGATGCTTCCCGCACCTTTTCTGACTTTTTTTATTGGTTGAAGAAAACGCATAGGAGGGATTAACTATTAGTAAATTGACGTATTCCCAAAAAGAAAAGGAGCTGTTGACCAGTATTGAAAGATATAAAAAACATCAATTAGCTTTAAATAGTTCGAAAAATAAACCCAATATGATATTGAGAATCGAGCTGGAGCTGTATATTGAAAATATAGCGACTTATTTAAGCATCCCATACAAAAAAGAGCGCAAACCGACTAATACGATCTATCATTTCTGTATGGGAGAGAGGGAACTGCAGGTAAAGGTTCTCTATCGATATGGGACTTTTTATACAAGGCACCAGGCCATATTTCCTGAATAACGCAAAATTAGCTATTGATGACCGAAAAACAGTCAGATAATTCAATCAACTGATTGACCGCTTTTTAGCTTGTGGCTATACTTATATCAATAACAGCATAAAGAACCTATACATAGATGTCAGAGGAAAGGCTGGACTTAGACAATGAACGATGAAGTCATAATCATTGGAGCGGGACTTGCCGGTTTGGTCGCGGCTTGTGAAGCAGCAAAGGCAGGAAAAAAAGTTCTGCTCCTGGACCAGGAACCTGAAACAAACATAGGAGGACAAGCCTGGTGGTCATTCGGCGGTCTCTTTTTAATTGATTCACCTGAGCAGCGCAGACTGGGCATACATGATTCGAAAGAGCTTGCCTGGCAGGATTGGGTTGGCTCTGCCGGCTATGACAGTGAAGATGATGAATGGGGAATGCAGTGGGCAAAAGCATATATTGACTTTGCAGCCGAAGAGAAACGTCAATGGCTTCATGATATGGGTGTCCGCTTTTTCCCGATTGTCGGCTGGGCCGAAAGAGGAGGTCATTTAGCGAATGGGCATGGCAATACGGTCCCTCGTTTTCATATCGTCTGGGGTACTGGTCCGGCCATTGTGGCACCGTTTGAAAGACAAGTGCGCAATTTTATCCAAAGCGGGCTAATTGATTATAAAGCTCGGCATCAGGTTGATCGTTTGATAACAGCAGATGGACGAGTCTGCGGTGTCAGCGGAACGATATTAGCTCCTTGCACGTCCAAAAGAGGCGAACGCAGCAACCGCAAAGCAATAGGCGTATTTGAGTATACTGGTCATGCCATTCTTATCTCAAGCGGAGGCATTGGCGGCAATCATGAGCTGGTACGCCAAAACTGGCCTAAAAGGCTTGGAAAAGCGCCTCAAAGGATGATCTCCGGTGTGCCGGCACATGTGGACGGAAGAATGCTTGCCATAGCAGAACAGGCAGGCGGAAGACTCGTGAATAGAGACCGTATGTGGCATTACACGGAGGGAATTCATAATTGGAATTCTGTCTGGGAAAATCATGGTATACGCATCCTTCCCGGTCCATCATCCATGTGGTTTGACGCAAAAGGTAAGCGCTTTCCGATTCCAGGCCTGCCTGGATTTGATACACTCGGTACTTTAAAGCTGATTCAGGACTCCGGCTACGATTATTCCTGGTTTATTCTGACAAAAAGCATTATCGAGAAGGAATTTGCTTTATCCGGCTCAGAACAAAATCCTGATTTGACAGGCAAATCTATCGGGAAAATCCTGAAGCGCGCTCTGCCTGGTGCCCCAGAGCCCATTCAATCTTTTTTGGATCATGGAGAGGATTTTATCATCAAAAATACGATAGAGGAGCTCGTTGAAGGAATGAATGAGCTGACAGGCGAGCATTTGCTTCAGGTTGATGACATTCGTGCTCAAATTGAAGCACGTGACCGCGAGATAGAGAACTCCTTCGGGAAGGATTTACAGCTGTCCGCCATTCGGGGAGCAAGAAAGTACATCGGTGATAAATTAATCAGAGTAGCTAAACCTCATAAGCTGCTTGATCCAAAGAACGGACCTTTGATTGCCGTTAGATTGCATATTGTCAGCAGGAAGACATTAGGCGGGCTGCAAACAGATTTGGAGGCTAGAGTACTGGATGCACATCAAAAACCTATTCCGGGACTATATGCGGCTGGTGAAGCAGCCGGTTTCGGAGGCGGCGGGGTTCATGGGTACCGTTCACTGGAAGGCACCTTTCTCGGCGGATGTTTATTTACGGGTCGAACCGCCGGCCGGGTAATAGGCCAGCTCTAAAGCAAAGAATGGAGGTAACGATAATGGTAAATGTAAAGGAAAAACCATACTGGCCTGATGGAGTTCCAGCAGACCTAATGTATATACATGGCGAGAAGCCTATTCATGAATACCTCAAAATGCATGCAGCCATCCGACCTGACAAACCGGCCTATCTTTTTTATGGAAATCCGATTTCATATAGCGAGCTCGATTATTCCGTTGACTGTTTTGCCCAATTCCTACATAACCAGCGCGTTGCAAAAGGCGATAGAGTCGCTCTCTATATGCAAAACTGTCCTCAATACATCATTGCTCATTATGCCATTCAGCGCATTGGCGCAATCGTGGTACCGTTAAACCCGATGTATAAGGAGGCTGAATTGCTTTACCTCTTGAATGAAGTGGAGGCTAAGGCCATCATAGCTGGCACAGAGCTATTTCCGAGATTGAAATCCATCCGCTCACATATCCCATCCATCGAGTTTATCATCACCGCTCATTATGCAGATTTTCTTCCCAAAAAACCGCTCTTGCCCATACCGCAAGAATTGACTACAAAAAAATATACGATTCACGATGCAATTGATTTTAAACGAATTTTATATTATGCCACACCCTTCAAAGAAACTGTGAAGGTTGATTTATGGACTGATATAGGGATGATGGTCTTTACCTCTGGAACGACTGGTCGTCCAAAGGCAGCTATGCTCACCTATGGCAGCAGTTTATTTAAAACAGCGGCAACATTTTCGGCGAATCAATTTGAAGAGGGATCCTATATGTCAATTGCGCCGCTTTGCCATATTGCCGGGATGGTCATGGGTGTATACTTGCCCATATACTGCGGGGAATCCTGCGTCCTGCTGACCCGTTTTGATGCCGTCGCCGCAGCACAAGCCATCGAGCAATATCAGATTTCTCATTGGTACAGCACTGCCCCTATGAATCTAGCTATGATGAATCTTGAAGAAATGAAGGCTAAGGATCTATCATCCTTGAAGCAAAATCCGGCCACAAGCTTTGGGTCTTCTGTCACGGAGAAACTCGCAGCACAATGGGCCGAGCTGACAAATGGATGTCAGCTATATGAAGCGGCCTATGGGCTAAGCGAGACTCATACATGTGATACCTTCATGCCTAAGGACAGGGTGAAATGGGGAAGCTTCGGTATACCTACTTATGAGACAGAAATCAATATAATCGACACGGTGACAGGTCAACGCCTGCCTGCAGGAGAAAAGGGAGAGATACTCGTCAAGAATCCAGCTGTATTCAAAGGTTATTATAAGAATGAACAAGCGACAGCTGAGAGCCTATTAGATGGATGGGTCCGAACCGGTGATATTGGCAGCCTGGATGAGGAAGGGTATCTCTATTTCCACGGAAG
This sequence comes from Pradoshia eiseniae, assembly GCF_002946355.1. Taxonomy (NCBI): domain Bacteria; kingdom Bacillati; phylum Bacillota; class Bacilli; order Caryophanales; family Bacillaceae; genus Pradoshia; species Pradoshia eiseniae. Next base: position 81,004 of record NZ_PKOZ01000009.1, on the reverse strand, counting down.
GCTCAAGGAAATGATTAAGACCTCTGGTTTTAGCGTATTTCCAGAGGATGTGGAAGCAATGCTGAACGAGCATCCCGCCATTTGGCAGAGCGCCGTCATTGGCGTGCCCGACGGACAAAAAGGAGAGGCTATCAAAGCCTTCGTCGTCTTAAGACCTGGCATTAGCCATAAGCCAACAGCCAATGAATTGAAAGCATGGGCAAGGGTGAAAATGGCTGTCTATAAGGCTCCAAGCCATATCGAATTCATAAGGGAGCTTCCAGCAACGAGCACCGGAAAAATCTTAAGAAGATTATTAAAGGAAGGGTCTATACATTAATAGTCATTGGAGGTAATGGAGGATGTATATATCTAAGCAATTAATGGAGCATGCGATTCAACACCCGGAGAGAATCATCACCTCATTCCAAGGTCATGAAATGAGCTATGAAGAGTTTTACGAGAAGGCTTGTAATCTGGCGGGTTATCTGAAGAAAGAGCATTTTACCAATGACGACATTATCGCACTGTATTTGCCTAACTCAGATTCTTTCCTGATTGCCTATTATGCCTGTCAGATGGCAGGACTGCCTGTTCTGCCGATCAATACGAAGCTTGCTCCCCCTGAGGTAGAGTATATTCTCAAGCACTCAGAGGCAAAGGCCCTTATATATGATAAAAGGCTTGAGCCTGGATTACAGAATATTCGCTTGGATACGTTCCGAACTGTTCTGGAAATAGGAGGAGAGAATTCCCTTCCCGCTGTGCTTCATGATACAAAGCCCAATTTTGAGCCGCCATCGTTAAAAGGTGAGGATACAGCGGTTATATTCTATACTTCAGGGACAACAGGCAGGCCCAAAGGTGTCATGCTTTCGGTTAGCAATGTTGAGGCGATTGCAGAAATATGGGCGGGTTCTCTTGAGATAACTCCGTCTGACCGGATGCATATCGTGACGCCGCTATTCCATTGTGCAGCAAGCCATTGTTTCTCCATCCCGACGATACAGCGGGGAGGAACAGTCATCATTGAGGAGACCTTTTCACCGGCGGAAACCCTTAACACAATGGAGAAAGAAAAAGTCACGATATTCTTTGGTGTTCCTGCCATCTACAGCACGCTTTTGAATACACCATTAATGAAAGAGAAGGATTTGAGCCATCTTCGCCTGTTCGCCTATGGGGCAGCGCCTATGCCATATGAGTTAGTTAAACAGCTGAAAACCCGGTATTCGGATGTGTCGCTCCAAAATCTATACGGGCAGACTGAAAACTCTCCAGGCGCAACGACTTTGAAGGATGAATATGCCTTAGAGAAAATAGGATCGGTAGGCGAACCTCTCCCTAATACAGAAATACGTGTTATCAATCCTACCGGACAAGATGCGGCACCTGGTGAGGTCGGAGAAATCCTAGTTAAAGGCCCACAGATCATGAAAGGCTATTTGAAGAATAAGCAGGCAACAGAGGCTGCACTTAAAGACGGCTGGCTCTATAGCGGAGATCTAGGAAGGCTGGATGAGGACGGATTGCTTTACATCGTGGATAGGAAAAAGGACATGCTCATTCGCGGCGGAGAAAATGTGTACCCGGTCGAAGTGGAGGAAGTTTTGTATCAAATGGAGGGAATCCTTGAAGCGGCGGTTGTCGGCATCCCGCATGATACATACGGAGAAGTTCCGAAGGCTTACGTCGTTTTGAAGGGATCAACGCAGCTGACAGAAGAAGAAATTATTCTTCATTGTAGAAAGAACCTGGCTAAATATAAGGTACCAAACAGCATCACATTTATTGATGAGCTTCCTCGCAACGCAAGCGGGAAAGTCTTGAAGCATACGTTAAGGGAGCAAACAATGGTCTAAAGACGTTTATAAAATCGTATAGAAAGCCTATCTTATTTAACCGTAAGATAGGCTTTCTTTTTATCTATCTATGTAAAAAAACAACAACAAACTACAACAACTATGTGCTAAATCTTCAAGGTTACAAAAATAACTCATCAACAAGAAAATATAAATCAAATTAAGAATAACAGACCCTCATTCATCTTCTTTAAATAACTCGTCCAACATTTTTTCACGATGCTGCAAGAAATATTTCGTGATTGTGTAATGGTCTGTCATCTCATAGGATACCTCTTTAATCTCATTGTCATCAAAGCTGTAAATCTGCGCATTCGGATAACCAAGTAATATAGGTGAGTGGGTAGCAATAATCATCTGAACATTTTTCTGTTTCACTAGATCATGGATGACCCGTAAAAACGTCAATTGGCGAGCGGGAGAGAGGGCCGCCTCTGGCTCATCCAGCAGATAAATAGCTTTACCATGAAAACGATTGGAAAAGAGATTCAGGAAAGATTCACCATGGGATTGCTCATGAAGGGATTTACCACCATAATCCCTAAAATTATTCCCATCGTTTCTTTCGATTTTATCAAGATAGGAAGCAAAATGATAAAAGGTTTCAGCACGAAAGAAGAATCCATTTGAAATCTTCGGCAGCCAAGATAAACGTAAGCATTCCTCTAGTTGTGTAGAAGAGGCTCCGACATCAAAAGAATTGCTGCGACTCCCGCCGCCCGGATTAAAGCCTATATTCGCCGCAATTCCTTCCAATAAGGTGGATTTTCCAGTTCCGTTTTCACCAACGAAGAAACAAATAGGTTTTTTAAAATGAAGAGAATCAAGTGCTTGAATGGCTGGGATGGAGAAGGGATATTGGTCTGCGGCAGGAATCCGATCCCGCAATAACGTCACTTTCTTTAAAAACATCATTATCCTCCTTATCAGTTACCACATTATCTCAATTAAACCCTTTCCTTCAACCAATTTCAACAACTATTCCGAAAAAGAGCAAGTAGCAGTTAGAACAACATTCTTCTGAAACTATGTTCTAAATCTTCATAGTGACAATTTAACATTATCATTAAAATGAAGAAAGACCTACCTTGAATTGCCGAATATCATAGGATTATAGAAGATTATTGTTCGGATTTAAGATGGTGAAATGCGATTTGCTCACTGGCTGAATACCAAGACTTTTACGTAAAACACGAATAATAACAAAAATGTTATTCATTTTAACATTTGCTGTAAAATCCAATCTTAAAATAGGGCAAAAGGGGGGAATTGATATTTTTAGTATATAGGAACATATGTTCTTAGGGAAGGGAGGGGATGTAGTACTGATTTAGAATCATCATGAAATTAAATCTGTCCGCCCATAGCTAAATCATTTATACTTCATATATATAAGAAAATCATTAAGGAAGGATCAACAATGTGGAAAAAAATTGACGGACGTTTAATTCAAGCAACAGACACTTCACGTGTGAAATTCAGGACTAATATCAGTAAAAAGATTCTTGATCAACTGGCTGATATGGCTGATGAGCATGATACATATATCAATTATTTATTAGAGACAGGCCTTGAGAATGTATTAAACCGCGGTGAGATTATCTACAGCAAAGAAACCCGGCCTAAGGATCGCATCCAGTATAAAACAACGTATGATAAGGATTTATTAGAAAAAGTAAAACAGTTCGCCAAGGATCATCATTTATTCATCAATGATGTCATCGAATACAGCGTCAGCTATATTGATATTGACAAAACCAAGGACCGCGATTATAAAAATCGAATTGAGCATCAATAAATCAGCTTTTTACCTAAGATAACTGCAGTCAGCCTGGCTGCGGTTTTTTATATGCTTTATAATGGAATGCGACTTGCTGATCCAGAAACATAAAGATGGTGTAATACAAGGAACCATACATGTGATTAATTTATATATACATGTTAATCATAGCGAAAGGTGCATCGAAGAATAAAAAATACATTAGCGGGTGCAGGAAAGGGAGAGATTAAGATTAAATTGAATTTCTAAATCAACGCCCCGAACATAATATGTATTATAGGAAGTTATTGATTTGGAATTTATAAGTGTCTCATTTCTAAAGATTACTTAAGCAATTGAGACAAAACAGAGAAATTTAAGAAAGTATCACATTTAATTATTAATTCTAATTTTAGATTCATTTAATAATTATATGTATCAGCTTACAGATATTTATTTAGCAGCGTATTAAAAAGCATTTTAAATCATACTGAATAATTTCTGTTTACTATTCATTCTCAGCAATTATCCCATTAATTAGGATGCTTCAAATTAGCTCTCAGACGAAATTAACTTTTATTTTGTGAGCAACTACCCAATTCATTTCATTTCTTCTCGTTCTAGTTAACATAATACATTTATAGTTTTATTCTTCTATTAAAAACCGCGCCAATTGAATTAGCGCGTCTTCCAATTATAAATTGGTCGTATCAATCCGATTTTTATCATATGTCTCATAAGTCTGGATGTTCTCGATTTCATCGAGCATATCTAGTGTATGCTGCTGAAGTTCTTCATTTTTTTCATTGTCATTTGTCTTTTTGTTTTTTTCTTTCATCATAACCACTCCTTTCATCGTTATCGATAGTTTGGCTTTATAGACAGCATATATACAAATTTCTTCTTCAGCCAAACGTCATTCATGTAAATGCTGCTGGAATCGTTACGATCACAAAATCATTTACATTTGCTCTGCAGCTGTTTATTCTGCCCTCCTCCCTCCTTCTTTCTGGATTTACTTTATAAAAATGGCTGTTTTCAGATAGATTGTTGCTTTTGAATAATAAGGGACAAATCAAATTTGTGATACCATTAAATGGAGATACTTTCTTCAACTAAAGGGAAAGGTTATTTTAAGATATGAAGGGGAAGTTTATATGAAAAATAAAAATTTATTAGCAATTGTAACGGTTGGTATTGTGTCCGTTTTTGTTTTAGTAAATCTATTAATGAAGGACTTATGGGATATTAATGAAGATTTATTGAAAGAAGAAGTATTATCTATTGATAAAACTGTTGAAACAGTAAATTTAAGCGATATAACCCCATTTGAATGGGATGTAGTTTATTCCTTTGATCCATATACAACAAAAGATACGATATATGAAACAGTTGGCTATAAATGGGATAACATTAGTGAAACAGTAAATGAAGGAATAAACCAAATTGTTTTTTTAAAGGATGGTAAAGTTGTATGTTATTTGTATGGATACCCACAAAATAATGGTTACGGGATATATTTTACCAGTCAAAATGAAACAGGGAAAACCTCTTCCTCTATTCTTAGTATTAAGGATGACTTGATCTTCGAAATAACAAGAAGTGATGATGTTGTGGTTTTATCGAATAATTAATAGGCAAATACATATTCAACTAACGCGGAGGCTTTGGCTCAATAACGGAGGCAGCAAAAAAAGCTGTCTTTTTTTATGGCATTAGCAACAATCCTTACGAAAACAGCCATAAAAAAGAAGCCTTAAAGGCCTCTTATTTCACTTGATTGGCTGCAAAGATTCGATCGATGATTCCCATGACTTCAATAGAATCAGACCATGTCATATATGGGGATTCGAGCAAGCCCTCGTTCATGCATTTTACGGCTTCTCTGATTTCATATTCAAAGCCATTGATTTCATATGGCTCAGCAATCGTTTTTTCTTTGCCGGAATCAAAATATATCGTCGCCGCCTGGGCATTCGAAAAGATAGGGATATGTATGCGTCCTTCTGTACCTAAAATACTTGCTTCTTTAGTGGTATTCACTTGGATCGTTGAATATAATTGAGCTGTTGCTCCATTCTCATAACCAAGCTGGATAGCATTGCTCTCATCAATACCTGTTACCCCATAAGTCAATTGGCTATCAATCTTTAAAGGATTGCTGCCTAAGAAGTAAGCAGCATAGGAGACTGGGTAAATACCAATGTCTAGCAAGGCTCCTCCTCCCTTTTCCTTATTATAAAGACGTCCTTCCGGGTCAAAATCTGCTTTAAATCCAAGTTCTGCGCGCATATTACGTACGTCCCCAATGATACCCTCTGAAATTAGCTTTCGCAGCTGGATGTTAATCGGCAAAAATCTGGATTTCATGGCTTCCATAAAAAATACGTTATGTTGTCTCGCAACCCTTATAACTTCCTCTATTTCATTCTTGTTCATCGTCACTGGTTTTTCACATAAAACACCCTTTCCATGCTCTAGGCATAGGATAGCCTGCTCTTTATGGAATGGATGCAGTGTTGCTATGTAAACAGCATCGATTTCTTCATCATTTACAAGATCTTGATAGGAACCATAGCATTTTTCACTCGGCACATCATATTGCTTGCCAAAAATCTCGGATCTTCCCTTATCTCTTGAAGCAATGGCAGCAAGCTCCATCCCATCAAGCTTTTTTACAGCAGTTGCAAAACGGTGTGCTATCGTGCCAGCACCAATAATTCCCCATCTTATTGCCTGTTTCATTTTGTTCCTCCTTGCCTAATTAAATCGTACTACTATTAATTCTATCAAGTTTTATTCGGTGAAGATATGGTTAATAGATAAATAAAAAAGACACTTCATAAAGAAGTGCCGTTTAATTCACGGATGATTCTTCTACATGCTTAACATGTTTAAATGTAATCACAAAACCAGTTGTATTTGTTGAACTTTGGACACTTACGGCAGCATCGTAGATCTCTGTAATATTCTTAATGCTCCATAATCCAATTCCAGCGCCGACCGTTTGTTCTTTTGCCCAATTTGTCCGATAATATTTATCAAAGATTTTGCCGATTTTGCTATATTCAATGCTAGAATCGGTATTTACAACATCCAAGACGACAATATTATCATGTAATTGCTCACGAATGCCTACAAAAATAGAGGAACCATTCTTGGAGTATTTGATTGCGTTATCAAGGAGGTTTCTTATAATAAGTTCCAGGGAACCGTTGTCAATCCATATTCGCACATTTGAATGGATGCAATAATTATAATTGAATTTCCGATCCGGTCGTTTAGTACGGTATTCTTCAAAAATCGGCTCTATAATATCGACTGGATGCACCCAAATGTCAGGAGCTGCAGCGCCTAAATAATAGATATCATACATAATTTTTATGCTAGATAGCAGCGAGCTAATATTTTCCGTTTCCTTTTTAACGGATTCAAGTCCTCTTTTTATCTCTTCATCTTCGACATAATCCTCAATCAATTCAAGTTCATTCTTAATGTTATGAGCAGGATTTTTAATTTCATGAACCATTTCGTCAAGGAATGATTTGGACTCTTTTAATCCATCCTGTAGTTCCAAAATTGCTCGATTTACTACGTCCACAGTTTCATGTATTTCTTTAATAGCTGGTTTTTTACTTTTGTACACTTTCATATTAAATTTTGTCGAATTAAGATAATGGTTTTTTAAATCTTCTAGGGGTTTAAAATATAGTTTTTTATTAACATAATAATTAAGTAAAATGATAGCAATAAAGACCATTAATAATTTTAAACATTGATAGAAAATATGTTTGAAATCATTTAAAATTTCCATGCTAACATTACTAAATAAAACAATTTCTCCTTTAAAGGAGTTCGAATCAACTTCTGTGCCAATTTGAACAAAGGCACAATCTAAATGTTCAAACACACGAAGATCAACATAACTATCATTATAAAAATTGTTGACATCTCCCAAATCAATATGTACTAGCATTTTAGTTAATATAGAATTAAATAGTTCATCATGATAGGACAATTGATTAAATTGTTGGATATTTTCATTTTGATAATGAATTCTCTTGTCTTTCGTGTTTTCATTATGTACATATAGATATTCTTTTTCTATTGGAAGTAATGAAAACAGTTCTTCTATCTTTTTACTTGTAAGATTTTCATCCTGATTTATAATGTGCTCAACATTAAGGTAGGTCTGATATAAATCGTAAGCTTCCTTCCTTAGGTTAATTGCAATTCTGGTATACCCATAAAGAAAAATAGTACTCGCAATAAGCACGATTAATAATAGATACGGTATCGTGATCCAAGACCGCTGTGATAATTTCCAATTGGGTGGTTTAATCTGCCGATCAGTAAATTTCTTCACCTTTTCACCTTTTCATCTTTTATGCTATCAAAAAACACAATATACATTATATCAAAAAAATAACAGTTCATTATTATTAACATTATTCTAATTTTTATGCAAAATAAAAAAGCTGGCAGATAAGCCAGCTTTTGCTTTTAATCATTTGAATCTTATGAAGGTATCGCCTTATTCTCAGTATGATGATCCTTTTGAACCACTTCTTTATAATGCTTGGTTGAAAATACAAATCCAGTTGTATTTGTTGAACTATGTACGTGGACATTTGCTTTATAAATTTCTGCAATGCTTTGGACCAGCCAAAGTCCAATTCCTATGCCATCTGTTTTCGCTTTAGCTTGATTTGTTCGATAATATTTTCCGAAGACTTTCCCTAGATTACTATATTCAATACTCGAATCAGAATTAATCACATCAATAAGGATCTTGTTGACTGCCTTGTACTCGCGAATGCCAATAAAGATTGTAGACCCATCTTTAGAATATTTAATTGCGTTATCAAGCAAGTTTCTAATCATTAATTCGATTGAACCTGGATCAATCCAAATATGTATATTGGGATTAATATGATATTTGAAATGAAATTGGCGGTTAGGGTATTTTTCCTTGTATTCTTCGTAAATTGGTTTGATTTTCTCAATAGGATTCAGCCAGCTGTCTGGAGGAGCTGCTCCTAGATAATACAAGTCATAAATAATCTTAATGCTAGATAAAAGCGAGGTGATATTTGTCGTTTCATTCATGACGGATTGAAGTCTGGATTTAATTTCTTCATCCGCTTCAGGAAGCATATCATCTATGAGTTCTATCTCATTTTTAATATTATGGGCTGGGTTTTTAATTTCATGAACCATTTCATCAAGGAACGATTTTGATTCTTTGAGCCCATCCTGTAAATCCAACATCGTTTTATTAACCGCGTTTACCGTCTTTTGCACTTCAGGAATGAACGGTTGGTCATATGTAAAAGGTTCTAAATGAAAACGTGACATTTTTAGATAATGCTCTGTCATTTTTTCTAATGGAGAATAATACACTTTTTTCATAAGTTTATAGTTTAGAATGATAAACGAACATGAAAGCCCAAAGATTAAAAAACATTGTCCCAATGTATTCTTAAACTCCACTAAGAGGCTTTTAGTGACGTCGCGAAAAGCAACAATCTTACCTGTAAAAGCATCTGTTTCAACATCGTGGCCAATTTGAATATGCATGGAGTTCTCGTGCTCAGCTAATTGAATATCAATATGCTGGTCAATATAGGCATTATAGACATTTCCTAAGTCAATTTGCTTAAGTAACGAGTTCAATAAAGGGATTAACATTTCATCCATGTCAGCATACTGTGGGCTCAATACGGTTGAATCTTTAAAATATAAAGCCCTTTTCTTAGCTTCAGTGTCATAAAGATAGATATACTCATTGTCCTTCGGAATCATCTGCAACAATTCGGATAAATCCTCGATATCCTTATACCGATAAATTGTTTCCTCTATCCAAATATGGGTCGGAAACAATTTATATGCTTCATGACGCAGAGAAGTGGACATTCTGGCACTACCATATAAAAGCGTTGTTAGAAATACGAGTAAAACGAATAAAATATGGGCAAGCAGTAAATACAAGGACTGATTATTTTTATACTTTTTCATAATTCTTCTTATTTAACACGATTAAATCCTTTCTCTGTTTTTATCAAACTTTATTATAACAAAATATTTATTTTCTGATATTTGTATTTAATTCCATTCTTTTTAATATAAAGAAACAGCCATCTTATCCATAAGGATGGCTGCTTCTTGTCTGAGGTTATTTTTTCACAGGTCCATAATGGTCTTCCAATGCGGTCTGCAAAATACCGATGGATCGCTCTAGTTCCACCTTCATAAGCTTGCGGTAAACTTCTAACTCCTCTTTCCCCTTTTCTGTTAAATAATAAATGAACACCTCTTGAATATTTTCATGAGGGTCTCCCTTAATCTCGCTTCTTCTTTTGACGAAGCCTTGTTTATATAATTCTTTATATGTTTTGTAAAATTCGGTATGTGACGGAGAATATCCGTATGGCTTAAACTTTGCTCTCAAATCGTCCAGTACAACAGAACCATAGTCTTTCGGGCTTGCGGCAATTTCCAGCAAATACAGCTTTAAAAAAGCTTTTTGTTTCAATAAAAATCCTCTGCTCACTGACGTCACCCTCTCTCAACCCTTCCATTCTTATCTATAATTATACAACTAATTGAGAGAAAACACTTGATTTTGAGCCATTTTTTGTTAATTTCTCCTTGTGGACTTTGGTTATAGATAACTATGAAGATTTGGAACATAGTTTTATTAGAACTATGTATGAGAACATGATTGATTCTCTACGTTTGTCTTACTCTTACAGCTAAAAATCTTTTGTAAGAGTCTCAGTTTTTCTATATACTTAGCTACCATATGCTTAGTCACCATGAAGATTTGGAACATAGTTATTTTATATCGTTAATCGATGTAAAAGCACAGAAAAAATCCAGGCTTATTATGAGCCTGGTCTCGGATACATCATTTATAGAATTCTCGCTTTTTTTGATTTTTTCAAATCTGCGTATAAGCATTTGAGCAAGTATGTTGCTACTCCAAGATCATCTACCTGGCCAAATCCAACAATAAAATCTGGAATCAAATCTAATGGTATAATAACATACAATCCCGCTCCCAAAAGAGCTACTTTCGTTTTCTTAGATAGCTTCGACAACAGCTATATCCTCCTTTATCCCACTATATCGGGCTTGACCCATTTTAGCAGAATCATAGGGATGCTGTCTATGAAAAAGTTATTATATATGTAGTATCATTTTTCTGTACTTTTCTTCTCTTCTAAACTCCACCGATATGCCCCAATGATCAATGGGATTTGCAGCGGAAGACGAAGCCATAGTGCTGCTGGGTATGCTTTTTGGTTTGGACCAAGCGGTTTTTTCTTTATAGCCATATAGATATTAACGGGATAGATAAGAATCATGAAGATGGTTAAAAGAGTGCCTGCCAGCTTCTTAAAGAGGTTAAAAAAGAGGGCAATTCCGGCTAGAATTTCGCAAATTCCAGTAAACAAAACGAAGAATGAACGAAATGGAATGATTTTTGGCATGATAAATACAAAGTTCTTCCTTCGCGTAAAATGAAGAATTCCTGCTGTTATCAAGATAAAACTGTAAAGCAAACGAGTAATCTTTTTCATATAAGTTCTCTCCCTTCCCTCTTTAGATTCCTTAAGAATAGGGAGTTTAAACATTATTCCTTTTTAGAAAATTTACCGAAATTATTCTCAATAAATTCTTTTTCTTGTTCTTCTGTCATAATGCCATAGGCTTTCCCAATGGTGCCGCCTTGCTTTTTCCAGAAATAATTATGGTCATGGTCTATTTGGGAGAAGTCTTCCCTTTCCCATTTAGCGAGTATTTGTAGCAAATCGCTTTTATCCTGAATATTCAATTGGGAGATTTGCTCCTTCGCTGCGCGGACATTCGCCTCCGTCATCGGAATGGCTCCCCATTTATCTTCTGCGGTAACTTTTTGATGGGTCATTTTATGTAGAGTTTCTAGTGCATCATCAAGCTTCTTAATTGAATCATTTTCAATGGTCTGCTCGATTCCTCCAATAAAACCAGTCTGTTCTTGTCTTCCATTTTTCGTTGACTCATTTGTTGAATGACGGTCAGTTGCGGAAGCCTCTTGCTCTTTGCCTCCCTCATCTAATGAGGCCATAATCCAAATAACGCCAAGAAATAGGGCTGCTCCTAATGCTAGTGATGCAAAGATCCATAGTAACGGTTTTTTCATCGTTATCATCCTCAGATTATGTCCTATCTAAATTGTGACAAAATATTATAATTATTTCAAGATGTTTACAAACAAAAAAAGCCGGTATTATTACCGGCCACTTGTTAATTGCTCAATCGCTTTTTCTGGGTCTGTCTCTGGTGCATGGCAAACAAAGTTTTCGCATATATAATAGGTCTGATTGCCGATTACACGATAATCCTCCGTGAAAGGAGCTACTTTCAACAGTTCAGAGGCATCTGCCCCAGCCAAATAGGTCACTTCTGGATGAAACGCTTGCTGCAGGTAAGCTAGGAAAGGGTCTTCTTTATAGTCCTTGCCAAACACGATTGCTTCCTTCATCTTCATCTGGGTCGTTAAATAAGCCATCAGCATATACGTATGTCCCATCGGATAATGGCTTGCCTCTGCCCCGCTCACCTTGAATAGATCTTCAACCTTCTCTTCATGCTTATAGTCACCCGTTAGCCGCGCAAGTCTCACAAGCTGCAGGGCAGCTACGCTATTGCCAGAAGGGAGGGCACCATCATAATACTCCTTAGGCCGTATGAGAAGCTCTTCATTATCCGTCCCATAGAAATAAAATCCGCCTTGCTCATCATCCCAAAAAAGGTCGATCATATCAGCCGCAAGATTCTTTGCCCGCTCGAGGTACGTGGGGTCCACGGTTGCTTCGTATAACTCTAAATACCCCCAAGCAAGGTAGGCATAATCATCTATGAAGCCCTCCTGCTTAACCTCTCCTTCCCGGTAGCGAACCATGACACGATTATTGATGATTAATTGCTTCTCAATAAAATGAATGGCATCCTTTGCTGCCTCAATGGCATCTTGGTTGTTAAACGCTCGTCCTGCCTTGGCGAGTCCTGCTATCATAAGGCCATTCCATGCCGTCAGGATTTTGTCATCCTTATGCGGATGAACCCGTTCCTCCCTGACAGCAAACAGCTTTTGCCTCGCTTGTTCAAGGTCTCTTTTAACATCATCCGCATTCAAGTCATTATGCTTGGCAAAGGAGTCAATCGGTTCACGAATGAGATTAGGGATGGACGCCCCTTCAAAATTTCCTTCAGGCGTTATATCATAAACCGCGCAATAGAGGTCACCTAGCTCTTCCCCTAGAATATCAAGCACGTCCTCGTAATCCCACACATAGAACTTCCCTTCTATTCCTTCAGAATCCGCATCCTCTGCAGAATAAAACCCGCCGTCTGGGTGACGCATATCCCTTAAAACATATGTGATGATTTGTTCGGCCGTTTCCTTATACGACTCATCCTTTGTCACCTGATAAGCCTCTGTATAAGCCATAAGCAGCATGGCATTATCGTACAGCATCTTCTCGAAATGAGGGACGAGGTATAGCTCATCTGTTGAATACCGTGAAAAACCAAACCCGACATGATCATAAATGCCGCCGCGCCGCAAACCGTCCAATGTCTTCTCGACCATCTGAAGGGCCCTCTCATCCTTACTGAAATGATAATAACGGAGAAGAAACATCAGATTATGCGGGGTAGGGAATTTTGGCGCCGCTCCAAAACCGCCATACTGTTCATCAAACATGCTCTTAAATTGTTTGACAGCCGCATCTATCGTGACAAGCGTCAAAGCCTCTTGGTCTGCTGGGGGAGATTGGAGCGCCTGACTAAGCCGCTCACCTGTATGCGCAATTTTCTCCGGATCGTTCAAATACACATCATAAAGCTGAAGCACAACATCCTTCATTCCAGGGAGACCATAGCGGCTATGCTTAGGGAAGTACGTTCCCGCATAGAAAGGAACCTGCTCAGGTGTCAGAAACACATTGAGCGGCCAACCACCCTGACCAGTCATTACCTGACATACACTCATGTAAATCGAATCAATGTCTGGCCGCTCCTCCCGATCGACCTTAATAGACACGAACCGCTCATTCAATAGAGCAGCAATCTCCTTGTCTTCAAAGCTTTCCCTTTCCATGACATGGCACCAATGACAAGTCGAATACCCAATCGATACAAAGACAGGCTTATTCTCCCGCTTCGCCTTCTCAAATGCCTCTTCACCCCATGGATACCAGTCAACGGGATTATGGGCATGCTGAAGCAGATAGGGTGATTTCTCATGAATCAGTCTATTCGGCTTAGCTTTTTCACTCATTTATGAACGACTCCTTTATCAATCAGCTAATTTATCGTAACTATGTTTACCTGCTTAAAAATACAATCTATTTTCTTTATTCCATACACATCTGTCATTAGTATAAACGTATTTAGAGTATTTATTGGTTTATAAGGATTTCAAAAAGAAAAAAGGCATCCTTTTTTGGATGCCATCATTAGTCTTATGTGTTGAACAAATCATCAATCAAACCTTTAATCTCTTTTATGTCTTTGATTGACTTAACGATTTTTATATCTTTATTGTATTTCCTATATAGATCCTTCAGCAGTTGATTTTCCCGCTCTTTATCGTCTAATGTTTTAACTTGCCTAAAGCCATCCAGCTCATGCGGTAAGGATGGCTCTATATAGATGTATAAGTCAATCTCGTCTACTCCGCTATTTATGATAGAGGAAATCGTTTGGTTTTCTTCGCCAAACATCTGCAGATAAAAGAACTGTGTATAAATATTATCTGTGTCAATGAATAAAACCTTATCTGACCCTTTTACTTTCTCTTCAATCAGATAATTGTGCCCCATAGCAATCTTGAGAAAATCTGACTGCCTGACGATATCAAAACAACCGCCTATCTCCTCGTAAAAGTCTCGTCCATATTCATTTACATATTGAGTGTTGTATAACACTGCAAGCTGCTTTGTCAGGAACGATTTCCCTACGGATTCAATTCCGCATAGGCAAACCCTTTTCGTGTAGTCTTTCTTAATGGACTTAGGTAAGTACTCCCAGGAATCATAAATCCCTTTTTCTCTTATCTCGGTTGCCGATATATCTATATACGCTCGTTTTGGATCAATGACAATATGCTTTGAGGAAGGATAGTAGCATTCGAAATAATCATCATAGTGTTCTTCACTGCTGAATACATAGTCGACTCTCCCACCAATAGCAGCCAGTAATCGTTCATTAGCCTTTCGAATTTCATCATTATTCAAGTAATCATCCATGCGCGGTTCATACTTTGTCAGCACCCTAATATTCCTTAATCCGCTCACGGCTTCAGTAACCCATCTCTCCCTTGTGCTGCTAGGTACCCACTTAAACTTTGTCCCTTCACATAAGGATTGATCATAGACGTCATCATATGAAACAACCACAAACAGCACATCCACCATGGAGGCAGCTTCAATAATGCAATTCAAATGACCAATATGAAAAGGCAGGAATTTCCCTCCATAATACCCGACTACTTTATCTTTGTATGATTCTATAGATGGTCCATTGTTCATAATGATTTCCTTTCTGAATCTTATACATGATTGTATAAACATGAGTTCATGATACTATTTTTTTACTATATTATAACCAGTATGATTTTATCTTGCCATTTGTTATTGTCGTTCTCTATGCAGCCTATTCAATACCGGCAAAATAAAAAGACCATCTGGTAAGATGATCTTTAACAGGAGTGTATAATCAGGATGTCTATTCCTGATGATTTTGATGATTAGCTGGGTTTAGCCAATATTGTGTCCCATTTGCAGTTCTTTTCATCAGTCCGAACGTTATCAAATATCGCCTTTGCTCGACATAATCACTGACCGAATATCTCTTTAGCAGTTCAGCATTAATTTCATGCTCCGTATACATTCTCTCTTCATCCAATCCCTTGATGAAATCATGCAGTAATATGTATTTTTTCTTCTCCTTGGAAGGGATGTGGATGACTCTCCCGTCCTTCATAAAATTCGTTATGACTTGGTTTCTCTCTTTTTCGCTATATAGATAATTCAATGTTTATCCCCCTCTTTTCTACAAGCACACCTCTTAAACTAATTAAAACACTTTCCTGCTATATATGCGCATAGAAATCAAGAAAGATAGAATAGAGAGAATTCCGGATACCAATAATACGTATATATATAATTGTGTATGATCATAGGAAAGGATAGATTGCGTCAAGTTCCTTATCCGGTCATTTAAATCTGGGATAAACATATTAGCAATGAACAGATAGACTACGAATGTTATAATACCTGCAATTAATAGATATTGACTGTTTAGCAGATATGATAAAGGAAAGGCTGCAGCAATAAAAATCACAACAAATGACGATATCAGCACTAATTGAATCAATGGAATGCTTTCTCCATGGATTATCCAACTGCCCATCATAATCGTCATCAGGACAATAGCCGTAAACAAGCATGCACTGATGTATTTGGATATAACAATTTCTTTTCGGGTATATGGAAGGGAATTCAGCAGTAAATTAATTGACGCTTTTTCGTCGACGGCAAAGGCATTCATGATAAGGGCTATACAAAATAAAATACTGACATAGATAATGGAAGTTTCTTCATATAAAAAAAGGAACAAGAATGGCAGCATAATCAGCATCGTATTTCGCTGCAGGCGAATATCTTTATAAACTAATCTCAGCATGAGTTCTACTCCCCTTCTTTGTATATAGCATTATATCCTCTAGGGTCGGTTTCTCCACCAAAACCGTATCACCAAATAAGGTTTCGATGCGATTTTTTTGAGAGGCTAATGCTTCAAATCCATGCCTGGACTTCTGTATACCGATAAACTCTTTCTCCGTATCACGGTCCAGCAAGTCTAAAGTACCTTTTACAATCGCATATTCCTCTTCAATTTTGTAAAACTCTTTCGTAAAGACATGCTGCCCATCATGCATGAAGGTGATGTAATCGGCAATCCGCTCTAAGTCTGTCGTGATATGGGTAGAAAAAAAGATCGTCCTGTTTCCATCTTGCATGATGTCATGAAGTAGATCCAGCAGTTCACGGCGGAATATTGGGTCAAGACCAGAAGTTGGCTCATCCATGATGATTAACTCAGCATGGTGTGATAGAGCGAATGTCAGGGAAGCTTTCATCATCATTCCTTTAGAAAAAGTCTTTAACCGCTTCCTCAAAGGCAATTCAAACATATCTGCATAGTGATTAAACAAGGAATCATCCCAGCTGGCATAGGCAGATTTAAGCAGGCTCTTCATTTCTAATAAAGTAAGATGCTCATAAAATATGTTCTGGTCGAACACAAATCCGATTCTCTGCTTAATCTCCTTTTCATGTTTTTTGTAATCCAGCCCAAAAAGCGACACCGTCCCGCTATCTGGCTGCAATAAGTTCATGATCAGCTTAATCGTTGTTGACTTTCCAACTCCATTACCACCAATAAAACCTGTCACGTAGCCCTTTTTAACCGATATTGTTACGTCTTTTAATTGAAACCCATTAAACGCCTTATTTACCTGCTTCAGCTCAATTACGTTTTTCAATTATGCCTCCCCCTCATATAACATTCTTAGTAGCTCCTCTAATTCAGATAAACTGATTCCAATTTCTTTGCTGTTTTGAATGGCTGCCCTTAACTGCTCTTCAATCACAGTCATTTTCCGTTCAAGAATCATTTCTTTATTTTGCTCAGATACAAAGGAGCCTTTTCCGACGACTGAATAGATGTAGCCTCGTTTCTCCAGTTCTTCATAAGCCCTTTTTGTCGTGATGACGCTTACGCCTAAGTCTTTTGCCAGCTGTCGCATAGAAGGCAGCGGTTCCCCTGCTGGAAGCTCATTAGTCAAAACTTGTTTCTTTATTTGAGCAGCGATCTGTTCATAAATCGGTTCTCTCGATTGATTTGAGATGATGATGCGCATTCAATGACCTCATTTACAATATTGTATATATACATTATATACAATTGATTTAAATATGCAATCTTTTCCATTTAATTAAACTTGTGGCTCAAGTTGTATTCCACTGAATTAAAAAGATTCCCCATTACAAAGAACCTTCTCGGATAATGAATTCATTTTGTGTAGTTCCTTGAGTCAGCTAAGATCATTAATGACCTCCAAAAAGCACATCACAGCGAAACCACCTTGCTTTCCTTAGGAGTTTTGTTTTTAAGGTCACGACTCATTAAAAAAGAGAACCTGAAAGAAATCAGGATCTCTTGAAAATTGCCTATTAACCTTTTTGGAGGTTAGATGCTTGCGGTTACAACCTTAAGCATAAGCCACTACTAAAAAGCCTAATTTCGCAACTACAATTAATTGTAAAGAAATTAGGCTTTCTATAGAGCATAAATAGTGCGACTTAAATTCAATTAGTTGATCGTTTTAGAAGAAGGGCACGCTCTTGTTCATTCTCTGTAAGTGATGCTGCACGCCTGAATTCAGCACTCGCTTCCTCATGTCTCTTCAGCTTAGCGAGCAAGTCGCCTCGAACCGCCGGCAACAAGTGATACTTTTTCAAGGCTGGTTCATCTTTCAATATATCCACAATCTTTAACCCGGCGGCCGGCCCATAAGCCATGGAATAAGCAACAGCACGGTTCAATTCCACGATGGGAGATGGTGACACCTGGGAAAGGACATCATATAGTGCTGATATTTCTTGCCAATCCGTATCTGCTGCCGTTGGTGCCTTGGCGTGACAAGCAGCAATAGATGCTTGCAGTGAATACGGACCATAAGGACCGCCGATTTGCTCAATCCGTTTAAGCGCCGAAAAGCCGCGGTGAATCAAAAGATTATCCCAAAGAGCACGATTCTGATCCTGAAGCAATATCGGCTCTCCCGATGAATCAATGCGTGCTTTGAAACGTGATGCCTGTATTTCCATGAGAGCAATTAGGCCGTGTACTTCCGGTTCCTCAGGCAGAAGTTCCGCCAGAATCCGTCCAAGGCGAATGGCTTCATTGCACAGCGTTGGACGAATCCAGTTCTGCCCGCTACTTGGAACATACCCTTCATTAAACATGAGATAAATCACTTCAAGAACTGTTGACAATCGATGTGAAAGTTCAAGTCCACATGGAACTTCAAAAGTTACGTTTGAAGCAGAAAGTGTACGCTTTGCTCTGACGATTCGTTGCGCAATGGTTGATTCCGATGTAAGATAAGCTTCCGCTATTTCATCTGTCTTTAATCCGCAAAGCAGTTTAAGCGTTAGAGCGACCCGAGCTTCCCTGGAAAGCGCCGGATGACAAGTGGTGAAGATGAGTCGCAGAAGATCGTCATTGATTTCCTCGTCAACGAAATCATACTCCGAATCTATATTGAATTTCATGTTGCGACTGATTTCCTCATATTTTTGATCACGTAATTGATTTCTCCTCAGAAAATCAATTGCTCGTCTTTTGGCAACTGTCATGAGCCAAGCTCCCGGTTTTTCCGGTATACCTGACACCGGCCATTTTTCAAGCGCAATGACCAACGCCTCTTGCGACAAATCCTCTGCAATACCGATGTCTTGAACAATCCGGGCAACCCTCGCTATGATTTTTGCCGATTCGACGATCCAGATTCCTTCAATAGTACGATGGGTTTCATACCTTGTCACTATCGTATCTCTTTCTTTGCTTTCTCGCGCAATTTAGCTGATTCTTTTGCAAATAAAACCGGGTCCTCAATTACTTGACGCAGCTCAATCTGACCTTCTCCATATCCCTGTGGGTCCGGCATGCGCATAGCCCATTCGATAGCTTCCTCCCTCGATTTCACATCAATCAAAATGAATCCAGCAATCAATTCTTTCGTTTCCGTAAAGGGGCCATCTGTAACGACTGGCTTTTCCCCTGGTTTCGGAAACGAGATGCGAATCCCATTTGAACTTGGATAAAGTCCCTTAGCTGCAACCCGTACACCAGCCTTAACTAATTCCTCATTGAACTTACTCATGGCTTCATTGAGCTCAGAACTTGGGAGATTTCCACCTTCTGAATTGCGTGAGGCTTTGACAATCAGCATAAATAGCATAAATTTTCCTCCTAATATTAAGTCAGATTTTTTTAAAGACCATTCGTACTCGGCCTCTGTATAAATACAACGAATAAGGAACATCAAAATCGACAATGGAGATAAACTTTCCAGCATATTTGGCCCATAATTTATAAAGTTAGCTTCCTAAAGGTTTGTAACCGTCCTCAAGGACGTCATTCAACTTATGATTCTTCTCACTGTTCTTATGTATAATTCTTCATATATCCCGCTCCTAATAAATTCACCATAAAGGATATGAATCCCTTGTACGAGTGGTTATTTTTTAAGAGTGAGATTCGATTGCCAATCTTTTTTCTCGAAAAAAAGAGACCCTGATAAAAATCAGGGTCTCTTGAAAATTGCCTATTAACCTTTTTGGACGTTAGATGCTTGCGGTCCGCGAGCGCCTTGTTCGATATCAAAAGTAACCTTTTGACCTTCATCTAAAGATTTGTAGCCGTCAGTTTGGATTGATGAGAAATGTACGAATACATCATCTCCTGCTTCACGTTCGATAAATCCAAAACCTTTTTCTGCGTTAAACCATTTTACTGTACCTTGTTCCATGTGTGTTGCCTCCTAGTGCTAATGCACGAATGTTACTATCCTTGCTCAAAACCTTAGATGAAATTCAAAAGTCTTTCTTGTGAAGAACAAAAAATAATACTACCTAACCTTAACAGTAATGTGAGCGAATAGCAAATGATATGGCCTAGAAAAATACAAAAACTATTTTTACCCATTCTTTGAATGAATGAAACCTTACACTTTTTATTAATCACCATACTTCATGAACGGCAAATTTGGTCTGTAGACGGATAGCTGACAGAGCGGGGATTTCATTCAGCTGCAGTTAAGGATCTCTATTCAACAAAATTGAAGCAGATGACATTATTGAGGTATCTGAGGGAGCAGGGTATCGGGCTTTGAAGGAAAAATAAAAATCCCTTTGCGGATGATCACAAAGGGATTCTTATTATTTATATAGATTTTTGAACCGCTTCCTTGAAGCTTTCATAAACATTCATCCAAAACTCAGGACGGTCGGTGTACGCTTTACGAAGATCTGTATAGAAGGCTTTTGATTTTTCTTCAAATGCAGGGTCCTCTTTAGCAGGCAATTGGGCACGGCCATCCATCACGAATTGTTGCAATTCCGGTGCCCGCGGACCCCATTTACCGATGACCTCTCCTGATTCATTCAGCAAAAGATACATCGGGATTGCACGGCCGCCATTTGTTAGATAGCGGTCAATCAGATCTGTATCAGCATCACGCAAAACGGCGTGAACCTCTACTTTGGCAGCTTCTGCGACCTTGCGGATGATGGGGTTATTTAGCATGGCATCGCCGCACCAATCTTCTGTAATGGCAAGGATATGTACATTAGCACCCTCGAGTTGTTGGATGAATGTGTCATCCGGTACCTCAAACTGATGGTAAATTTGAAACGATTCTTCCTTTAGCTGGCTCATATTGTCCATATACTCTTGAATGGTCGGCGATTCCTCATAATACTGTTGTTCCGTTTTCATGCTTAAACCTCCTTTTTCCAATTGGGATGAATCCTATATATGTCTCATTATACAGTTCTTCCCTCGTTTTCACGAATGGATGGCTCACTTAATTACAATCGTTGGAAGACAATGCGGCCGTCTACTACCGTTTTTACCGCTCTTGCCTTCAGCATATCTTCAGTAGTCCCCGCAAATAAATCCCGATCGAAAACAGAGAAGTCGGCTGCATAGCCCCGCTTGATTAAACCTCGTTCATGCTCCTTGCAAATAGCCTGGGCACTACCGACCGTGTACATTTGAATTGCTTCATAGCGTGAGATTTTCTCTTCGGGAATATAACCGTCATGCTGCTGATTAGGACTTTTCCGTTCAACAGCGGCATAAATGGTCCAAAGCGGGTTGATGTCCTCCACTGGGGCATCCGTTCCTGCCGCACAGATAAACCCTTCGTTGATGAGCGTTTTGCAGGTATAGGACCATTTCAATCTTTCTGAGCCCAAGCGGTCAATGACCCAAGGGAAATCAGATGGAACGAAGGCAGGCTGAAGGTCTAAAACGACCGCGAGCTTTTTCATACGCTCAATTAAGTCTGGGCGAAGGACGCTGCAATGGATGAGGCGATCACGTTTACCTGCTGCAACAGGGTATTTCTCAAGGACACTGATCACTTGCTCTGCAGCCATATCGCCAATGATATGGACAGCGACCGCCTCATCATAGGCCCTTGCCAGCTGAACCAATCTCACTAGCTCTTCATCCGAATGAATGAGAAGTCCATGAGTTTCTGGATTATCTGCATATGGACTGGATAAGGCGGCCGTAGAGCCTCCGAATGCACCATCCGCAAAGATCTTCATCGCACCCGGTTCAATGAAAGGCTCATCATATTGAGGCTTATCCTTTATCATTTGCTCAAAGACCGCATTATGCCTAAGCAAGTGGACCCTGAAATGATGAGCTTTCCCGACTGTCCGCTGGAAAGCGGTAAGCGGGTTTTGATAAGGACCGAAATAATCCATATCCTCCGTATGCACACCAGTCAACCCATAGCTCTGCAGCTGCCGGATGGCTCTCTCAAGCGCCTCCGTTAAGTAGGCAAGATACTCTTCTCCTTTTTTGGGCTGTGCATCATTCACCGCATTCATTGCCTGATCATATAATAGCCCATTTAAGTTGCCGGTCTCATCGCGGCCAATCTCCCCGCCTTTAGGCGCGATGCTATGTACATTTATTCCGCCGACTTTCAGGGCAGCCGTATTTGCTAGAGTCATATGGCGGCATACACGTGTTAATAGCATGGGGCCGGTATGGATGGCATCAAGCTCAGCAAGGGAGGGTATTCGTTTATCAGTAAACTGATTCTCATTCCAGCCATCACCAAACAGCCATTTCCCATCAGGCGTTTTCTCTGCTGCCTCCCTGAGCATATCAAGCATCTCATCTGCTGACTTTGCCTGTGATAGATCCAGCCTCATAAGCTTTTCTCCCTGATAGAGAAGGTGAATATGACTATCAACAAACCCTGGGTACATAGCGGCTCCTTTCAAATCGATCTCTTCATCCGCCAGGTCTTTCAAATCAGCAAGCTTTCCAGCATCAAGGATGAAGCCGTTTTCCACCAGAACAGCTTCGACCGTTTCCATCTCCCGCTCCATCGTGTAAATAGGGCCGCCAAACCATAGTTGTTTCATCCTTCTATCCCCTTTTATCAAAAATCAACGTCTATTCTCTAATGTTTTTATTATTGTACAAACTTGGAATAATATGGTCAATTTCTTTGTTCGTCCTTACAATATATGTTTTATCAGGATCATTATTGTCAAACGAAGAGATGGAATTGTGCTTAGAATGAGATGAGCCGGATCGTTTTTACATGGATTGGCTTCATATAGCCCTGACCTCTATAAGTCCTGATTCCTGTCCTAACAAAACAACCCCCTCTATAGTAGAAGGGGTTGTTCCTATTAAGCAAAGCTCGTTTGTTTTTTCTCTATTCTGTTTTTAATCGCCTTGACGTCCGCGATAAATTGGTCCACCTTCTCTTCTCTGGTCGCCCATGAAGTGATCAGGCGAATGGCGGAAGTTTTCTCATTCACTCGTTGCCAAATATAGAATGAATATTTCTTTTGCAGCTCTTCAATCAGCTGATCGGAAAGAACCGGGAAGAGCTGGTTGGTAGATGCTTGCACCAAGAAGGTTACGCCATTAGCTGCTAATCCGTCTTGCAGCCTTTGGGCCATCAGGTTGGCATGATCGGCTAAATCCCAGAAAAGATGCCCTTTAAACAATTCCGTAAACTGAATGCCGAGAAGTCTGCTTTTCGCAAGCATGGCCCCTTTTTGCTTCATTGAATAACGGAAATCTTCCTTTAATTCATCCCGCTGGATAATAAGTGCCTCTCCCATTAGCGCTCCATTTTTCGTCCCGCCGATATAGAACGCATCAGGATATGCCGCAAATTCAGCGAGCGTCATATCATTTTCAGCTGACATAAGCGCCGAGCCAAGTCGGGCGCCATCCACATACAAATAGAGATTATTTTTCGTGCAAACCTCTTTCAAAGCTCGTAATTCATCTTTTTTATAAATGGTCCCTAGCTCTGTCGGATTGGAGATATAGACGAGCTTCGGTCTCACGGTATGTTCATCAGGATGGGCGGCCAATACCGCTTCCACTTGTTCAGGCTTAAGCTTTCCGTTATACCCCGGAACGGTTATGACCTTATGCCCTGTCGCTTCAATTGCTCCCGCTTCATTGACAAATATATGTCCCGTATGCGGAGCAATCACCGCGTGATGGGGCTTTAAGAAGGCGGAAATCGCCGTAAGATTTGTCTGTGTACCGCCATTGAGAAAATGAATATCTATATCAGGATTTTGGATTTTTTCCTTTAACAGCCGGATGGCTTCCTTCGTAAAAGTATCATACCCATAGCCTTCTTCTTGTTGCATATTCGATTCCACTAATGCTTTCAATAAAGCCGGATGGGCACCTTCACAATAATCATTTTTAAAACTATACATTCTGTATTGCCTCCACTGTGTTAACATTCTAAACTCTGTTATTTTAGAATAAGGAAAAAAGAGCCTTTTTTCAACCACTTTTACTTAAATACCTCTGTGGATTAAAGTGATTCATAGAAAAAACCACACATGATTTGCTGTGTATCTCTCAGATTAGTTTTGCACAGAAAAACATTTTCACTTGATATCCACGGAATATGTCTCGTCACGTATTAAGGAAAGGAGCAGTCCGGTGGCTCCATTGTAGAGGAAATCAGCACAAGGATGGCTCCAATGTTAACCCCAGGACCAGAAAAAGCTCCCCATATAGCAGCAGACCACGTCTTCAGCATTCGTCTTTCAATTAATATCGTATTCTCTCATAAACATAGGCTATAGCAATCAGGAATAAACCTTTTCAATGAAAATGCACTGGAAGGCATATAATGCGTTAATCAAAAATATGTTGTACAAACTAATCAATTAGCAGGAGGGATCTCTTTTGCATGATATTCTTGTGACCGCAGACATGATAGCCCGCTACCATTGCTTAATGAAGGAAAAAAAGACGATTGAAGATGAAATGAATGCATTAAAGGAAGTCTTCCATCATTTCTTTGACAAGCATACCGGCGTCAACCAAAAAGGAGAGTTAATCGAAAACGGTCTGAAGCTGCAGCGCCAAATCAGGAAAACGGAAAAATATCTGCCAGAGCCAACCGTGAAAAAACTAGAAGAACTAAGAATGAGCGAGTTAATCGAAGTAAAAAAGATACCGGATGAGCAGAAAATAAGCGCCTCTATAAAATTAGGCTTATTGAATGAAGAAGACCTTGCAGGATGTAAAATGATTAACTATTCAAAAGCCATTGCCATAAAAGAGGTATGATCTTCATTCTTATCGACAATTGGTACCTTCGAATGATAAATATGACAGGGGTCTTACTGCTTTTGGCATTATCCCTGTCTTTTATCGTATACTCACAACCTATTTTTCTGCTCCTTTCCTTTTGGCTTGCGGTTATTCTCCCGACCCTATTCCTATTCCCCGTGTGTTCCAGCATGACGATTTATATTTGCCTTTCATTGTTCTTACCTTCAGGTCCAATGATTTGATTAATCCCCATATACAGCAGCTTTAAAAAGAACAGGCATGGATGGCAGCCGTTAGATAGTTCGTCTGTTCAATGCTCCCTAATGGAAGCTTTCATGACAAAGTTCCATCCGTATACCCATCAGGGCACCCAGGTACCGCCCCCAAAAAACCTTTTGCTGCATAATAATCTCTCCCTGCGACGCTCCATCATGTAGTCTTAAAACTCCATAACCTCACTATTTAGTTTGTCACTTCTCATTTCGGGTAAATACAGAACGGATGCCTAGAAAAAAAGGCACATCATTTTAGGAGGTCATACTTATGAGTAAAGTCGTCATTATTACCGGAGCAGGCAGCGGGCTAGGACAAGCGGTCGCCATCCGCTTAGCTCAGGAGAAAATAAACATCGTTGCGGTTGATATAAATGAAGAAGGAGGCCGTGAAACCGTCGAGATGGTAAAGCAATCTGGTGTTGACGCCATGTTTATCAAAGCGGATGTTTCTAAGGCAGAGGATGTAAAGAACTATGTGGACCAAACTGTAGAACGTTTTGGAACGATTGATTATTTCTTTAATAATGCTGGCATTTCCGGCAGCGGGTCCTATTTCCTCGATTCAAAGATCGAAGAGATTCAGCAAATCGTCAACATTAATCTGATGGGTGCTTTGTACGGTGTCCGATATGTTGCGGAAGTCATGCTTAAGAACGGTGCTGGTTCAATCGTCAATACAGCTTCAAGCGCCGGTGTCATCGGGCAGGATTCTGTAGTAACCTACTCCGCCACAAAGCATGGAATTATCGGATTAACAAAAAGCATGGTCGCTGAATATGCAAAGGATGGATTACGCATCAATGCTATTGCACCAGGTCCAACAGAAACACCAATGGTCAAAGCTTTTTATGAAGCAAACCCTTCAATGAAAGAGAACGCGACGAAAGGAATCCCGCAAAAAAGGCTTGGAACCCCTGAAGAGGTCGCAGAGCTGGTCGCATTCCTGCTTACATCAAAAGCACAATACATTAATGGTGAAGTCATTCGCATAGACGGAGGATTTACGAATACTAAATAATTGCATTCCATAAAAAAGGACAATCACCGATTACAGGGTGGTTGTCCCTTTTATAATGGTACATTTTAATTGCTGCATTATCATTCCCTTTAACGTTGTATCCCCTGCGCAAATTCACATTCATTTATCTGCCGTAGAAAATTTAACAGGAACCTCCCTACCTTTCCCTTACTTAATGTAAGATTATCTAACAAATAAACTATAAAATTCGAAATAAGACGTTAGAAAAGATAACAAAAGGCATGACATTTGAATAAAATGCTCGTATTCTAATGTCAACAACTTATCTTCAGTAACAAAGGTAATACTTAAGGCGAAAGGGTGAATGTTCATGAAAAATCGAAGGAATGTCCAGTTAGCACAACTGATTATCCAATTAGACTTATTAAGAGATGAGCTTTACGAGGAGCTGCTGGATCATTGCGGCTCACGTGCTGATGATTTAATGCGCCTCCTGCAGAATAGCGAGAATAAGCGGGAGATCTTCACTAAACCGATTCCCTCAAACGAAAAGAAAGCCTATATCGGTCTGCTTGAAGCCTTGTTCTTATCCGCTGCCAATGAAAAGTCAGCAGGATAACCCTTATTTAACACAACAGCCAGCCCCCTATATCTTCCCACAAACAGCCGCAAGGATTTCTCCTTGCGGCTGTTCTCCTTGCCTTCACTTTCGCATCCGAAACTGCGCGTTAATCTGTCCTTTAATCATTTCATCACGGATTTTCCTGCGATTACTCTCCTTCGTTAACTTTTCCTTAATCTCCGCTGTTTGTACCCCTTCTTCTCTTTTCTCAGCAATCTTCATTAGGGTTTCAACATCTGCGAATGAATATTTTCTTACTCCCTTTTCCGTCCGGCCGGGAGCGAGCAGGCCCCGCTCCTCATAATAACGGATTTTCCGAAGGGTTAGACCTGTTAATTCACTGACAATTCCAATGGATATCACTTTTTTCTCTTTAAATGATGTCATAGCTCCCTCCTTTACCACATAGCTTTTGACATGCCTTATAGATGATTATCTCTAAATAAAGCGTTTTCTCAACTTTTTTGGGAGAAGTCCTAACATACGTTTTTATCAAACAGAGGAATGGTTGTGAGCTCATCGTCTTTTGTCTCCCTCCATCTAAAAAATGTATGTATTTGAATTTTCTGTTTTTTTATTTTTAACAATGTGAGATAATGTAACATATTATTAAAACGAGGTGAATAACAGATGACACAGGAGTCTTCCTATAAGGACAAAAAGGTCATAACAATAGGTGTAGTCAGAGAACTGACCGGATTGACAGAGAGGCAAATCCGATATTATGAAGAACGGAAATTGATATTTCCGAGTCGGACCTCCGGGGGAAGCAGGAAATACTCCTTCACCGATATCGAGCTGCTTATGGAAATAGCCGAGAAAATTGAGGATGGTGTCCAAACCTTCGAGATTCGCCAAGAAATGATCCGGGAGAAGAAAAAGGAGGATGCCGCTGCCCTGCGCAAGAAGATGCTACAAGGACAAATCAACGCTCAATTTGGAATCCGAAAGATATAGCCTTCCCTTTCAACCTCTTAGAATGAACCTCATATGCGAAACATTAGTCCTAATCCAATTTTCATGTAAGGATTTCTAACATCATTGTAGAAATCCATTTCTCTTGATGCGACAATACAATTACAGCAAGCGAAAATAATGAAATGGAAGGTGAGGACTAATGGAAGATACTTTATATTTAATGAACAGCCTCTGGATTATGATTTCAGCAATTTTAGTTATTTTAATGATTGGGGGCTTCATCCTGCTGGAGACAGGCTCCACCCGAATGAAGAACGCCGGACATATCGCCGGTAAAACGATACTCACATTCGGCATATCCTCCATTGTCTTCTGGGCAGTAGGATATGGATTGATTTTTGGAGATGGTGGCGGACTAAGTAAGTTTATTGGCTTATCTGACTTTTTCTATTCCGGAGCGGAGGCTGAAGGTGCCGCCTATAACGGGTCTGTATTCTTTGTTTTCCAAACAGCGTTTGCTGGAATTGCCATGACAATTGCTTTCGGCGGATTTGCTGAAAGAGCGAAGATGAGCGTCTATCTCGTATTCGCCGTTTTATTCGCCGTATTGGTTTACCCGCCAATCGCTCATTGGATTTGGGGCGGCGGCTGGTTAGCTGAACACGGGAAACAAGACTTTGCTGGCTCAACAGTCGTTCACTTAACTGGTGCGATGGCAGCCTTAGCTGCAACCATCCTCTTGAAGCCACGGATCGGCAAATTCAACAAAGATGGCTCTGCCAATAACCTGTATGGACATAACCAAGTGTACACTGCGCTTAGCGTCTTGCTTTTATGGGTTGGCTGGTTTGGCTTCAATGCCGGCAGCACGGTCTCTGTCGATGCCGGATTCTTCGGGTTTGTTGCTTTGAATACGAATCTCGCTGCTGCTGCAGGAACCGTTGCCGCGATGATGATTTCCTGGATTGTACTTGGCAAGGCAGATGTATCCATGATGCTAAACGGCGCATTGGCCGGTTTGGTTGCTATCACTGCTTCCTGTGCCTTCGTTGACACATGGGGTGCCCTCATCATTGGTTTCGTTGCTGGAATTCTCGTATTCTATAGCATCCGTTTCTTTGAAGCTCGCAAGATTGACGATCCTATCTATGCCCTTTCCGTTCACGGTGCTGCCGGAATCTGGGGTACATTATCTACTGGTTTCTTCGCCACAACTGAACTGGCTTCAGTCGGAAAACCAGGTCTATTCTACGGCGGCGGCTTTGAACAATTAGGCGTGCAGGCACTGGGAGTCGCAGTTTGCGGCGCATTTGCCTTCATCGTCTCCTACGGAATCTTGTACATTATGAAATCCGTCATGGGCGGACTTCGCGTAACAGAGGAAGAAGAAATCATGGGTCTTGATATGAGTGAGCATGGTGTCTATGGTTACCCGGAAATGCTGAAATCAGATTCAACCACTGCTCCTTCTGGCAAAACGACTTCCGTTATCTAGACAATAAACGCTTCATCATATAGCAGCTTTCATGCTGACTCACGCATTCCCCTTGGATTTGGATTCTCCTCCAAGGGGTTATGCCTGTTAAGGAGGCTTATTTATGTCCACTGTTCCTTGGCATTACATGGATATTCGCGACTATAGGAATCAAAAAATGAAAATACCGCCCTCCGACTCGATCATTCTCAATGAATGGCATGATGACATTATGAGGCGAGCTGTGCATCAATCGCTTGAACTTCATGCTTCATCTAACGGTCCTCCCCCCTCCTCCTTCTGCTTCTTTGTCATGGGAAGTGCCGGCCGCCAGGAGCAAGGGATTTGGAGTGACCAAGACCACGGAATCATTTATGAACAAAATACCGAGGAAGCCAAACAATATTTCGTTTCTTTAGGTGAAGAAATCTCTAATGGGCTAGCGATTACAGGATATCGGTTATGCGATGGAAAGGTGATGGCAAGCAACCCTTTTTGGTGCCGCTCCTTAGCAGAATGGAAAGGGCAAGTCGATGAATGGACAAATGAGGATTCTTGGGAATCCATTCGCTATCTATTAACGTTTCTCGACGGGCGATGCCTTGTCGGGCAAGAGGCTTATATCGAGGATGTGAAAAGGACGGCATATCGTTTCATTCATGAGAAGCATCTAATCAACCGTATCCTAGAGAATACGATGCATGCAAAAAAAGCCGTCAATATGCTGGGGCAATTTCTCGTCGAGACACATGGGACCTATACCGGTCTATTAAACATAAAGGAAACTGGTTTATTCCCCTATGTCAATGCAGGCAGGCTGCTCGCCATTTCCGGGAACTTGATGGCCACCTCTACCCGCCTGCGACTGCAGGAGCTTCCCCCTTCCGTCCTGAACGAGGAGAATAAGGAGAAGTTCAGCAGGCAATTTTTGAAGCTTCAGAAATATCGTCTCCTCTATGGAGATCATACCGATTATGAATCAGGTCATTACATATATATCGATCGCCTATCAAAGGCTGAAAGGAAAGAATTGAAAGACCTCATTAAGGATGGACAGCAATTGAATGAGTATGTACGGAAATTCGCTAAAAAGGAGGGACACCATGGGAATGAATGATTTTATCCAGTTTTTCAGAGGAATGGGAGGGAAAATCAGCTCAAATGTCTTAGCCGGCATGCAAGGGCAGACATCAGCGCAAAGCATTTCCTTTCTTCGCCAGCTCGAAAAGGAGGTTCGCCAAAAGGATGACCTCAGTTGTCCCCTTCATGAATTGGAAGTCGTCGTCTTCGACATAGAAACGACCGGATTCTACCCGGATAAAGGGGATAAAATTATCTCCATTGGAGCGGTTAAAATGAAAGGAACGGCATTCAGCGACGAGGAGACATTCTATTCCTTAATCAAAAATGAGGATTCCATCCCTCCAGAAATAGCCGCGCTGACGAATATCACTGATGAACAATTGAGAGATTCGCCTGAGGCTCATGAAGTCCTCCTGAAATTCTATCAATACATTTCATCGAGAATCCTGATTGCCCATCATTCCAAGCATGAACAATCCTTCATGCAAAAAGTCACATGGGATCTGATGAAAAAGAGATTCCAGCATAGAATCATTGACACTTCCTTTTTAACGAACCTCTTTAATCCCGTCTCACAAACACAGCCGCTTGAACGGTTATGCGAGGAGTGCGGCATAAACACCGCTGGGCGCCACCACGCACTCGGAGATGCAGTTATGACCGGCCATTTATGGGCTCATTATCTGCAAATGGCTTTGGATGCCGGCTATAGAAATCTCGGGGATGTGTACAGTGAAATCGCCAAACAAAGATGAAGAAGAGCCCTTTTGCAGGACCCTTCTTCATCTTTGTTTTATTCGTTACCTTTTTTCACCCATTCGGCAACAGTAAGTGTGCGTTTTGCCTGATACTTCACCGCTGCTTCAACATCCTCGACCATTTTGCCATCCTGTCCTACCGTCACACTTGTTCCATATGGATTGCCTCCCGCCTTATAAATGGAAGGGTCTGCATACCCTGGTGTCGCGACAATCGCTCCCCAATGGTACATCGTTGTGTATAAGGAGAGTATGGTTGCCTCCTGGCCGCCATGCTGGTTCTGAGCTGACGACATGGCACTTACTACCTTATTGACAAGCTTGCCGTTGAACCAAAGCCCTCCTGTCGTATCGAGGAATTGCTTCATTTGGGATGGCATATTGCCAAATCGGGTTGGCACGCTAAAGATAATCGCATCTGCCCATTCAAGATCATCTAATCTGACTTCCGGCACTTCCTTGGTGGATTCCAAAAACGCCTTCCAATCCTTATTGGCGTCAATGACGGATTGCGGGGCAAGCTCTGGCACCTTCATGACTTTCACTTCAGCCCCAGCGTCTATTCCCGCTTCTTCAGCCCATTTGGCCAGCTGATAATTGGTTCCGCCGACACTGTAATAAATGATGGCTAGTTTAATAGGCATGTCGTTTCTCCTCCTTTTCCTCGCCAACCTCTAGGTTTTTAATCTCCGTTCTATCCTTTTACCCTTTTTTTGCCTATTAGAAGCCTTTAATTGACCACTTATCCATTAATTTCCCGCACATATATTTTCATTAAATTTCGCTCAATCTCTCGTCTCATGGATTCATATTCATCAGGGAGCATCAAGGTCTCCCCAAGGTGACCTGCCTCCTCATCAATCAAAAACCCAGGAGGGTCAGTCGCTATCTCAAAAAGGATATCGCCATGCTCCTTGAAATAAATAGCCTGAAAATACTTTCTGTCTTTCACTGATGTCACCGCATAGCCTTTATTGATAAGAAACTCACGAGCTAGACCCTGCTCCTCATTGTCTGCTGCCCGCCAGGCAATATGATGCACCGTACCCGTTCCCATCCTTCCCCGCTCATGTTCAGATACATCCACATCGATGACGTTTCCAAATTCCGCTTCACTTCGGTACCGGACATAATCTCCTTCCTTCCCGACTGCCGCTAACCCCAGCCCATTCTTAATCAATCCCATCGTATGGCCAGGGGAGCTTGTTAGGAGAATGGCTCCGGCGAACCCTTTGATTCCTGTCTCAGGGCTTACCCCATTAAAAGACCAATCCGAGTGAGCGCCATTATCGCGTTCGACTAATTCAAGCTGAAGGCCGTGCGGGTCTTCAAAGGCGATATACGTTTCCCCGAATCGTACAGTTTTCTTGAAAGAAACGTGATAGGTTTGAAACCGTTCTTCCCAGAATGCCATGGATCCCGGAGGAATAGCGAAGCTTGTTACACCGACCTGCCCTGTTCCAATACGCCCTTTAAATCCTTTATTCCATGGAAAGAATGTCATAATGGTTCCGGGAGATCCTTTATCATTGCCAAAATAAAGATGATACGTGCCAGGATCATCGAAGTTTACGGTTTTTTTAACTAGACGCAGCCCGAGGATTCCGCTGTAAAAGTCCAGGTTCTCCTGCGGATTGCCAACGATGGCTGAAATGTGATGTATGCCCATTGTCTTGAACATATGCAAAACCCTCTCTTTAACTTATTCTTTTATTGTGTTTATTATCTCAAATTCGAGATAATAGTCAATGTAAATGCCTGCTTACGACAGATGCTCCCTGTCAGTCTACCATTCATCTGTCTTAAGAGGCGTTACAACTATAAAACGATCAGATTAATCGTTACTCCATAGACACAAGTAAAGATGATATAGATAGCTGGCACCATAACCAAATCATATCTAGCAAGCCTTGCAAGGGCCATTATCCGTTATAGGCTATGGTTTCATACGGATTGCAGTTAAAGCGCTGCAATCTTGTTATGTAAATCAGGAAACGGACTACATGTGTTGAATGACAAATAAGGCCGCTTCCTTATTCGAAACGGCTTTAGACAATATAGTTATAAGCGGATTGCATTATGTAAAACTGAAGAATTCTTATAGTGAATTACACGTTATTCTTTTCTTCGCCCCGTGCCAATTTTTCTTTCATGAAATCCAGGACATCATCTCGCAATTCCGAATTCTTTAAGGCAAATTCAATCGTCGTCTTGATGAATCCAATCTTCTCGCCGACATCATAGCGTGTTCCTTCAAATTCATAGGCAAACACACGCTGGATTTCATTGAGTTTTTGAATCGCATCGGTCAATTGAATCTCGCCTCCCGCTCCAGGCCGCTGATTCTCAAGGAACATAAAGATCTCAGGCATCAAAATATACCGTCCTAGGATAGCTAGATTAGACGGCGCCTTATCTGGGGCAGGTTTTTCGATAAAATCATGTACTTCATACAGGCGATTTGCCCGTTGTTTCCCCGGGTCAATAATTCCGTAGCGATGGGTTTCCGTATCAGGTACATGCTGAACGCCAATGATCGATGACAGAGTCTTGTTGTATTGTTCGATTAATTGTTGCAGGGATGGGGTTTCTGCCACGACCAGGTCATCACCGAGCAGGACGGCAAACGGTTCATCCCCGATAAATTTACGTGCACACCAAATCGCATGGCCCAACCCCTTTGGTTCCTTTTGCCGAATATAATGAATATCAACCTTTGATGGAGCTTGAACTTTCTCGAGCAAATCATATTTCTGTTGTTGCTCAAGGTTTGTCTCAAGCTCAAAAGCATTGTCAAAATGATCCTCAATCGCCCGTTTGCCCTTACCTGTCACAATAATGATGTCCTCGATTCCAGAGCCAATCGCCTCTTCAACGATATATTGTATGGTTGGCTTATCAACGATTGGCAGCATTTCCTTCGGCATCGCCTTAGTGGCCGGCAAAAATCGCGTCCCTAAGCCAGCTGCCGGTATAATGGCTTTTCTGACCTTCCTCATGTTTAACCCCTCCAACATAAAAATTCGCCAATGAATCATTTTATAGAAAAAACCATGTGCACATGACAAACAGCCTGACTATTTTACCAAACTCATACATTTTAGTTTACCAGGTTAAAAGCTGATGTTGGAATATCTGCAAATCATCATAATAAAAGCCTCCTTATATAGGAAGCTCTCATACTCTCATTATTATACATCTTTATTCAATAAGCAATTAAGAGGACTAACACGAGTACCCCCTGCATAAGCAGTACGCCGGCAACGGATTTCTCATTTCTTAATGACTTATACAT
The DNA here is from genome assembly GCF_002946355.1 of Pradoshia eiseniae. Lineage (NCBI taxonomy): Bacteria > Bacillati > Bacillota > Bacilli > Caryophanales > Bacillaceae > Pradoshia > Pradoshia eiseniae. Next base: position 46,520 of record NZ_PKOZ01000009.1, on the reverse strand, counting down.
CAGGCCGCCCAAAAGCATGAGGACAAGTGAGGCTATAGCTAGCCATATAACCATTTTTGGGGTAAACAAGACGACGAACCCAATGACGAAAAGTATTTGCAAAATCACAACGCCAAAAATAATTTTCTTGGCAGGATCTTTACGATGATTCGATGCCCAAGAGGCCAGTAATAAGATGGTCAAAAATGGGATGATGATTGATCCAAGGAAGGCGATCCAATCCATACACATCCCCCTTTCTATTTGATTGTTTCTCATACGATGATTGTCCAGGGAAAGAGATGTCGCATAATTCCGTCCTTTTCCCACTTATTGTGTATCTTATCACATTTTATGACTAATCTATAGCCAAAAGCTAAAAGTATGCTCTAAGCAAATAATCTTGGAATCTCCTTGACCATCGTATAAATCCCCATTATGGCCATTGTTATGACAATCATACCGCCAAGCAATGTCAGCCAGATTGGCTGCTTATAGTCCCCGACAATTCTTTTTTTATAGCTGGCAATCAGCATCACACAAAGCGCGATGGGCAGAATCAAGCCATTCAGGGCACCTACGAGAACGAGCACTTTCACTGGTTCACCGACTGTAGCGAAAACGACTGTCGATATAATAATGAAGCCAATCGTGAACCATTTTTGATTGCGTTCCACCAATAGGCTGAATGTCTTGATGAATGAAACTGATGTGTATGCCGCGCCAATGACACTTGTTACAGCCGCTGCCCACATGATGACCCCGAAAATCTTGTATCCGATATCGCCTGCTGCATATTGGAAAACAGAAGCTGCTGGATTGTCTGAATCTAACACCAGACCCTGTGAGACAATCCCAAGCACAGCGAGGAATAGAAAAATTCGCATAATCGAGGCGATTCCAATCGCACTGATGGCCCCTTTCGTCACTTCTCGCAGATTTTCCTTCCCCGTCACTCCTGCATCAATCAAACGATGACCGCCTGCAAATGTGATATAGCCACCAACCGTCCCGCCAACAAGGGTCACTATAGCCAAAAAATCAATTCTTTCTGGAGCAAATGTCCGCACCGCTGCTTCACCAACAGGTGGAGAGGCGGTAAACATCACATATATGGTCAGAATAATCATGACAAAACCCATCACTTGAGTGAAGCGGTCCATCGCTTTTCCCGCTTCCCTAATTAAAAAGATGCTAACCGCGACGATCCCGCTCAGGATAGCTCCCACACGGGCATCTACCCCGACAATGACATTTAATCCAAGACCAGCACCGCCAATATTGCCTATGTTAAACGCAAGACCGCCAATCACGATCATGGCAGCAAGGACATACCCCAATCCCGGGAGAAGCTCATTGGCGATATCCTGGGCTCTTCGTTTGGAAACGGCGATGACCCGCCATATATTCATCTGAGCGCCAAGGTCAATGATGATGGAAACCAAGATGACAAATCCCATGCTTGCGAGCAATTCCTCCGTAAAAACAGTTGTCTGTGTAAGAAATCCAGGCCCTATGGCTGAAGTCGCCATCAGGAATGCTGCTCCAAGCAGGATGCTTAACCGTGACTCCTTCTTTTCCATCTCATCATCTCCCTTCATGAAAAAATAGCTCTTATAAGAAATCTCCTATTCTCTTAATCTCAATATTTTCTTGGTTTAGGGTTTTCGTAATTTGTTCCGCAAACCGAAGTGCGCTCTCCCCATCTCCATGGATGCAAACCGTATGCGCGCAAATATCGATGTCAGGTCCATTAAGCGCCTTGACCTTTTGATCCTTCACCATGCGGACTACTTGGGCAATGGCTTCATCAGGGTTTTCAATAAGCGCCCCTGGCTTCCTTCTGGAAGTTAATGAGCCATCCTGCTGATAGGTTCGGTCGGAAAACACCTCACTCGCGGTACGAAGGCCAATTTCCTCCCCGGCTTTCACTAATTCGCTTCCGGATAAACCAAATAAAATCAGTTCTGCATCCACGTTATACACCGCTTCTGCGACCGCCCTTGCAAGCATAGAATCAACGGCCGCCATATTGAATAATGCCCCGTGAGGCTTGACATGCTGGAGTCTTCCCCCCTCTGAGCGCACAAACGCTTCCAGTGCGCCGATTTGATAGACAATCAAATCATACGCTTCTTCTGGGCTCACCTGCATTTCCCGCCGCCCAAATCCAACTAAGTCCTGAAATCCCGGATGGGCGCCAATGCCAACGTTCTCATCCAAGGCCATACGCACCGTTTTCTTCATGGTAGCCGGGTCACCCGCATGGAATCCGCAGGCAATATTCGCAGAAGTGACATACTTCAAAACCTCTGTATCGGCACCGAGCTGATAATTCCCGAAGCTTTCCCCCATATCACAATTGATATCGATAACATACATGATTTCTCCCCCTTCCCATCATTCCATCTCTAACGCGATCGCTCTTTTCAGGATTTGCAGCTCCTGCTCTTGTTCGATCAGCAGCCGCTGTGCCTCGTTCAATCCGATTACATTGAATTTCAAGCGGTCTCCTGGTTTCGATTGGGCAAGAATGGATCGATTCACCGTCGCGATCTGGGCAAGCTTTGCATACCCGCCGAGCGTTTGGCTGTCTGCCAAAAGGATGATCGGCTGCCCATCAGCAGGTACTTGGATTGTCCCAAACGAGACAGCCTCTGAGATGAACTCCCTTTGTTCTTTTAAGCTTAAATTTTCACCATCCAACCGATAGCCCATCCTGTCCGAGTCTGGCATCACGGTGTATTCCTTCTCTTCAAAGGAACGTTGACTATCCTCCGTGAATGCATCATATTGAAGCCCTTTAATCACTCTGATTGTTTTCGGCATCATGTCTTGTGAATGATTGAATCGATTAGCTGACCACTTAATTGGTTTATCCCACTCATCAATGGAAATGGTTCTCTTTAATGGCAGCACATCACCTTTCTTCAATGCCCGCCCTTTATATCCGCCTATCCCGGCCCTAAGGTAAGTGGAGGCACTTTGCATCACCCGATCGACGGAAAATCCGCCATGGACAGCCAAGTAAGAGCGAATGCCTTCCTTTGCTCTTCCAAAGGAAAGGACATCTCCTGCTCTCACCAAAACTGGACGATACATCTCAATCTTTTCCTCATTGATTGCAGGGGATAATTGTCCGCCCGTAATGGCGATCACCGCATCGTTCTGGAACTGGATCACAGGACCTGTCATCGTAATTTCGATTGCTTCATCATCCTCATCATTAAGCACAAGCATATTGGCGATCCGATGGGCTATCTGGTCCATTGAACCGCTTGAAATGATGCCATATCGTTTATAGCCTTTCCTTCCTAAATCCTGAATGGTTGATAGCAAACCAGGCTTTTCGATAATCATGCTTCCTCCCCTCCTAACGATAGATACTCCTCATAGCTAATCGGTTTAAACGATATTCGGTCACCGGCTTGCAGGAGAGCTGGGGGATTTTCATCCGGGAGGAAGAGTTCCTTCGGCGTCCTTCCGATCAATTGCCAGCCGCCAGGAGTTTCAATGGGATAGATGCCTGTCTGCTCACCGGCAATTCCAACAGACCGGGCCGGTATGCTTAGGCGGGGTGTTTCTTTCCTTGGTGCTGCAATCTTTTTATTCATGCCGCCTATATAGGGAAACCCAGGGGCAAAGCCAAGCATATAAACCAAATATTCTCCGCTAGAGTGTAGCTCTATGACCTCCTCCTCTGAGAGCTGATTATACTCAGCAACGTACGAAAGATCTGGTCCCAGCTCACCGCCATAACAAACAGGAATTTCTATCAATCTTTCATTTTTTCCTTCAGCGCTGCTCTCCACCGATAAGATTTCTTCCAGCCTCATACAGACCAATTCATAAGGAAGCTTGGATTCTTCTTGCTGTTTATGTACGATTACAGGATCATAAAATACAGCAATAGATGTATAGCTTGGAACAATCTCAATGAGCCAGTCCTCAGATACTCGATCGAGAGCCTTAACAGCCTTCATGACTTTCTCAAAATCTCCTTCGTTAATGTCTTGCCCAAAATGAATCATAATAGCGTTGTCTCCTAATGGAGATAAAGTATAATGCACTCCTATCACCCTTCGCTCATTATTATGTAACTATTTAAGAGTCTCCATTTCCTAATCAGTCATACGAGCTGACTCCCCTTTATCAATCTTGTCGAATAATTGCGTTCGCATCATTTGCCAAAGGATCCATCCAGCGTTCATACTTATCTTGTAAAAACTACTGACATTTCTATAAGTATTATTCTTTTGCACCATAACAATCTGCTAACCATATTTTCTTAGGAGGTTTTTCTCATGAATGAAGTCATACGCACGATCCAAAATCACCGCTCACACCGATCTTATCTTCCAAAAGAGATTGATGAACGTATGCTTGAGCAAATTATCCAATCTGTGCAAGCAGCACCAAGCTGGATTAACGGGCAGCAAGTATCCGTCATTGCGATTAAAGACCCTGATCGCAAAAAGAAGCTGGCTGCCCTCAGCGGCAATCAGAAGTATATTGAAGAAGCCCCAGTATTTCTTATTTTCTGTATCGATTTCTATCGAACTTATTTAGCAAGCCAAATGGAGAATACCCCATTTGTAGTGAGCGAAAATATAGATACGCTGCTTGTCGGCAGTACAGATGTTGGCATTGCTTTAGGTACAGCTGTCATAGCCGCTGAATCACTCGGCTTAGGCACTGTTCCAATCGGCGGAATTAGACGCAATCTTGAAGATGTCATTACTGAACTGAATCTTCCGCCATATGTTCTCCCGATATCTGGATTATGTGTCGGTTATCCGGATGGGGACCCGGGCCTAAAGCCGCGCCTCCCTCAAGAAGCGGTCTATCATGAAGAAATTTACCAACAGGATTTAAAGCCGGCCCTCGAAAATTACAATACAACTTACCAGGCTTATCTGGAGGAAAGGTCTTCCGGGAAACAAAGCGGGACCTGGACAAAAGCTGTAGCGGGCTTCTACAGCAAGCAATATTATGAGGGCATTGAAAAGGCTCTCAAAAAACAGCATTTGCCACATTACAAATGAGTGAGTCTTCTATCCTCCCATGAACGAGAGACGTTCATGGGAGGTTTCCTTTCCACATTTCCCTTTTCAGAAAAAAATACACTACTATTGTTATAATTTTCCGTAAATTAAGGTCGTTGGAAATAGCATATTCATATCCATTTTAAACCTCGAGTGTTAATAAATGATATCAGAGGCAACTTTATGGTAAGATAGCAACATCTATCATTGACCCTCATCATGATGGATATCTTTTCTAAATAGCTTACCCCTTAAAGCTATTATTCTAGAAATAGACTTCAATTTTAGGAGGTTACAAATGAACTTAACAAAGAAAATCATTTTAGGTCTTGTGCTGGGAGCTGTAGTTGGTATTACCCTTAATATTTATTCCCCTTCCCTATTTACGCAGCTTGACACGTATCTTTTCGGTCCGCTCGGGACTATCTTCATCAACTTAATTAAATTACTCGTCGTTCCAATCGTCCTCTTTTCCATCATCTTAGGTGTAGCCGGTTTAGGAGATCCAAAAAAGCTTGGAAGCATCGGTCTTAAGACGGTAACCTATTTCTTGATTACAACAGCACTAGCGATTATGCTGGCAATGGTGCTTGCAACCGTCATCTCACCAGGAACAAAAGGAGAGTTCGATACCTCTAATGCAGAGTTCTCAGCTAATGAAGCTCCATCCATTGCAGAAACATTACTAGGCATCATTCCGAGCAATCCATTTGAGGCCATGGTGAATGGAGATATGCTGCAAATCATCTTCTTCTCAGCCTTGATCGGCTTCGCTTTAACGGCTTTAGGAAAGAAAACTGAAGGTATAGTTAAGCTCATTGAGCAAGCGAATGAAGTAGTCATGTTCCTTGTGTTATGGGTCATGAAATTAGCCCCCTATGGAACGTTCGGTCTAATTGCAAGCGCTGTCGGAAGCCAAGGATTCGACGCCATGAAAGCGATGGGGCTGTATATGATTGTTGTTGTGCTAGCGCTTATTATTCATACTATTGTCGTATACGGAGGCAGTATCCTCTTGGTAGCCAAGAAGAATCCGTTGTGGTTCTTTAAAGGATTCGCGCCTGCAATGACACTTGGATTTAGTACATCAAGCAGTAATGCCACCCTTCCTGTTTCTATGGAAACGGCCCAGGATAATCTAGGGGTAAGAAAAGAAATTTCCAGCTTCGTTCAGCCGCTGGGCGCAACCATCAACATGGACGGTACGGCTATCATGCAAGGGGTCGCGACCATCTTCATCGCCCAGGTTTATGATGTTAACTTAAGTATCACTGCTCTCATTACTGTCGTCATCACGGCCGTATTAGCCTCCATCGGAACAGCCGGTGTACCTGGCGTAGGACTGATCATGCTAGCGATGGTATTAACTTCTGTTAATCTTCCAGTAGAAGGAATCGGATTAATTCTTGGGATTGACCGTTTGCTTGATATGGCTAGAACGTCTGTCAATATCACTGGAGACGCAGCATGTGCGGTTATGATTGACCAGCAAGAAAAAAGAAAAGCCGCAAAAGCTTCTTCTTCTGACACGATTGAGGCATAATGTTTCACTAGTTCCCGTCTGCAAAACTGAATGTTAGGCAGACGGGAACTTTTTTTTGTGCAGAGGATAAAAGATAGACACCTTATCGGAAGGCGGTTTTTATCCATTCGTATGACAAATGCAATGAAAGACAAAAGCACCCCGCCAGAACAGCGAGGTGCTTTGTCTTACTTGGACTTACAAATTATCTGTATCTATCCGATTTTTCGGATAAGTCCTTTTCTTATCTAAATCATCACGTTCATTCAGATTAGAATCACGTAATTGGTCATTATCTTTCTCAGACAGGTTGTCTGCTCTGCTCATATTGCCGACTGAGTCTTCGCTTTCTCCCTCTCGCCACAAATTATCCTGATTTTCGTTCTTGTCAGAATGACGTAATCGCTCATTATCTTTTACAGACAGATTATCTGTACGACTCATATTCCCGACTGTGTCTTGATTTTCTCCCTGACGATTCAACGTATCATTATGGTTCTTCATAGTAGTATCTCGCAATCGGTCATCAGCTGCTACGGAAAGATCATCCGAGCGGCTCATGTCTCCAATTGTTTCCTTGTTTTCACGTGGATTTCTCAAAGCATCATCATTGTCGCTCATGTTTGTTTGACGTAATCGTTCCTCATCCGTTACGGACAGATTATCCGCACGGCTCATGTCTCCAATTGTTTCCTTGTTTTCACGCGTATTTCTCAAAGCACCATCATTGTCGCTCATATTTTTTTGATGTAATCGGTCCTCGCCCTTTACGGAAAGATCATCTACACGGCTCATGTTGCCAACTGTATCTTCGCTTTCTCCCTGACGCCACATTTCATCGTTGTTTTCATTCCTGTTGGTGTTACGCAGCCGTTCCTCATCCGTCACAGACAGATTATCCGAACGGCTCATATTGCCGACTGTCTCTTGTTTTTCTTCTTGATGCCGCATCTTCATTTCATTTCTTGATGCGTATAAACCTTTATTATTCGTCATCTCACCATCTGTTTCAGACTGCAGCGTGCCAGCTGCTGCTTCATCAACCAGGATGAGAATTTTCCCATTTTCAACTTCATTCGCAAGGCTCTCAGCCTCTTCCCCGCGAATTCCCTTAGCAATTAAACGGTCCTCAATTCGCTCCGTTGAATCTACCATGAAAAAGCTCGCTATCTTGTCCATGAAGGAGTCCCCAACGGCCGCTTCTGTATCCACATCATTGTTTGGTTCCTCATTCGTGAATTGGATCCGATTGGCTTTATCAGCGAGAATAGTAATATCTGCCCCATCCGCACCTTTGTATTTCAGGGCATTTACCGCCTGCAAGGCTTCTTCTGATGTATCATATTTTCCGTAAACAATCTTAGCCATGTTCAATCTCTCCTTTGCGATTTAATAGTTTCATTCAACAAAATTTGTTGTGATCTCAATCTAGTTTGCTAAATATCCTTGAGGGACTATTTAGGGTTACATTATAGTTGATTCCCCGCCACCAGAGATGGAAAACCTTGACAAGCAAAAAAATAGAGATAAACTTTTATCAGAACAATTACGACATTGGAGAGGGGCATTTCTTTGGATACGACTTTTCATACAGATAAAGGGGTCTTTAATTATCGCACGGCTGCTGTTTGGACACATAACGAGCATATACTTTTGCATCGTCAAGCGGAAGACAGCTACTGGGCGCTTCCAGGCGGAAGAGTACGATTGGCAGAGGATTCAAAAACAAGCTTAATTCGGGAAATGAAGGAGGAACTTGGGGTGGATGTATCCATAGACCGTCTTCTGTGGTTTACGGAGAATTTCTTTGATTACCGAGGAACTCCATTCCACGAAATCGGACTCTATTACTCTATTTCATCTGCTCTTATGCCAAATGGCTTCACGAAGGATCCTTTTTATGGGCTTGAAGGCGAACGTCTTGTCTATCAATGGGTTGCCTTTGAAGAGTTATCGGCGAAGGTTGTCTATCCAACATTTCTGAAAGAAGGCATCTTCCATATTCCTCAGTCAACTGAGCATATTATCATACATAGATGACATAAAAAACGAGCCTAAAGATTGCAGGCTCGTTTCTTTCGTTCATTATCGTTAGTCAATTAGTTATTAATATATTTCTCATACACATCGCCAAAGTCCTTCACAGAGTATTGAGCTTTATTCGTCTTCAGCCATTCGAAGGTAAACTCTGCAATTCCTTTGTAGGATTCAAACACGGATGCCTCTTCTGAGCGAGAGCTTTGAATAGACTGGACAGCCCTGTCCAGGCTTTGGTTAGAGAAGCCTAGCGCCAGCTCATTTTCATAGTTAATCTCAGAAATACGGACAAGTGCCTTATACAGGTCTTTCAATTGTTCGATTTGGCTTTTCTTCACGTCGATATCAAAAGGTATATTTCCAATCGTGAATTTAATCTCGACATCGAGGTCAATCTTGCCGGCAGTCTCTAACATGACGTTGGAAATCTTATGCTGAGCATACGGATAGCGTTTCAGTACCCTTTTAGAAGAAACGGCACTTTCCCCATCCACATGGATGACAGCCAGATTAGTAAAGCAATATTCATCAGCCTTCGTTTTAATGAGGAAGTAAATCTGCTCCCCATCTTCATGCATCACATAGTCATCTGCGTCTGTTTTGTCATAATCTTCCTTCGATATAATCGTTCCTACATCTGATAGACCTAAAGCATCTGAAGCAATCTTCTTTAACAAAATGATTCTCCCCCTTCAATTCTTTCTGATTAAATTATATCATTTACCAACCAAGCAAGACTATGTAATCCCCTTTAAGTTCACTGAATATTCAACAAAATAATTGAATTTTTTACATGAAATAAATAAATACAACGGGTTTCGACTATTAATATTTATCATAGCTAGATTCCCTTATTTATTTCTTGATGATGTACTCCGACTATAGCCTATTTTAGCTATGTACAACAAAACCGCCATTCCACAAAGGGATATGACGGTTTTGTCTCAGGGCGGCTATACGTTATCTGCTTGATGTCTTAGTAGTTTAGATGCAGTCAGCAAGCTTATAGCCACATATACCAAGAAAGAGAAGACAATCGGCAGCACAACAGAATGCATCCCAAATGGCGTTGGGAAGTACTGATCGATTATGATGAATGAACCCATCCCCGTAATCATGGAGGCAATGGCACCATATTTATTGCCCTTCTCCCAGTAGAGTCCCATCACCACCGGCCAGATAAAGACCGATTCAAGTCCCCCAAACGCAAACAGATTTAGCCATATAATCAGATCTGGCGGTGTCATTGCGAAGAAGACTACTGATAATCCCACAATCGTTGTCACGCAGAAGCTGATTGTTTTAATTTGTCTCTCAGAGGAATCAGGCTTTAAGTAGTTGACGTATAAATCCTTCACAATCGTTGCACTTACTAGAATGAGCAATGAATCGACTGTCGACATGATAGCCGCCATGGGCGCAGCCAGCACAATACCGGCAACAAAGCCAGGCAGCACTTCCATCGCAAGCGTTGGCATGACCGTATCAGCTACCTCAATACCTGGTAGGACAGCTCGGGCAAGAACGCCGATCAAATGCATGCCAAGCATGACAGCACCAATCACGATTGTTCCAATAATAATCGCGCTATGCATTCCTTTGGAGTTCTTGTACGACATTGCCCTCATGCTGATTTGCGGTAGACCTACTACACCTACCCCCACCAATATCCAGAATGAGGATACATACAGCGGGGTAAGGTCTTGGTCAGCGCCATATGGGGAGACAAGATTCGGATTCTCAGCAACCAGCTCTGACATGATATTGTCCATTCCGCCGCCAGCGATAATCGTTGCAATCAGGAGGATAATCGTACCGAATAACATCACAATTCCCTGTACGCTATCCGTCAACGCAACCGCCCTGAATCCTCCAATGATGACATACACAAGCACAGATACGGCAAAGATTATGAGAGCCGTCCGGTACGGCAATCCAGTCAAGGATTCAATTAAACGAGCTCCGCCTACCCATTGAGCGGTCATGGATGCAAATAAGAAGATAATTATACTGAGTGATGAAAGGATAACGACCGTATCACTCTTATATCGGCCCTTCAAATAATCCACCATCGTAATGGCCTTATATTTACGCGCCATAATGGCAAATTTCTTCCCGAGAATCATTAAAACAAAATACCCGGCCGCAAGCTGCGCCATGGACAGAAGCACCCAGCCAAGACCGCGGGTGTAGGCGACACCTGGACCTCCGATAAAGCTAGAGGCACTTCCGTATGTTGCCATCATGGTCATGGCAAGCACAAATCCGCCTAGCTGCCTGCCGCCAAGGAAGTATTCCTGAAGAAAGGAATTGCTTTGATTAACCCGGCTATTCGCATAAAAACCAATAATAAATATAATGACCAAGAAGATGGCGAGAGGCAAAATCACTTCCCATTTCATTCTTCCTCCCCCTCTTCCTCATCCTCAAACGGAACTTCCTTAAAGAGGAATTTAACAACAAAGGCAACAAGCACGACCATAACCATAAACCCTACGACACAGCTGTAGAAAAACCAGGCCGGCATTCCTAATATGTATGTATATGATGTTGGATCGCCACTACCCATTCCATAAGCAAAAGCATACCACCAAATAAAGTTAATCAGCACCAGGATGACGCCGATGATTGCTTCACGATTGGCGATTTTAAAACGTTTATCTTTCATTCCTTCCTCCTTCTTCCCTTTAAAAGCAAAAATTTACACAGATAATACCATTAAACCAATCCGCCTAAAAAAAATGAAGTTGCAATAGCTGGTAATCAAAACAAAAAACACCATTCCTATTTTCCTATAAATATCCGAAAAAAACAAACCTGACTCTTCACGAAGAAAAGTCAGGTCAATTGCTTTAAGAAATATTCGATTTCTTTTTCTTATCCTCTTGCTCCCAATAGTCCGCATTCTTAATGCCGAGCTCTTTCGGATTGAAGACTGGGTCTTTCCCTTCTTTCCTCTGTCTCTCATAATCCTTAAGCGTAAGCAATGCCGGCTTCGCTAATATGACAATGGCGATGATGTTGAGCCATACCATGATCCCAAGCCCGATATCCCCTAAAGCCCAAGCCATGTTGGCCGTCTTCACGGAACCATAGAATGTCGCGGCAAGAATGACAATCTTCAAAATAAATATCGGAATCTGCCCTTTACGCTGTTTCATTAAGTAAGCGATATTGGTCTCAGCGATATAGTAATAGGCCATGATTGTCGTAAATGCAAAGAAGAACAACGATACAGCAACAAAGCCGGAACCAAATCCTGGCAGCACCTCATCTACTGCCATCTGTGTAAATGGACGGCTCTCATTGATTTCAGCCGTATCACCAAGATTGTTAACGATTAAGGATTGTTCATCCTCTGCAGTAACATTGTACATGCCAGTGAAGAGAATCATGAAGGCTGTCGCCGAGCAGACAAACAATGTGTCAATATAGACGGAAAATGCTTGGACAAGTCCTTGCTTAGCCGGATGGGAAACCTCTGCCGCAGCAGCCGGGTGAGGTCCTGTTCCTTGACCCGCTTCGTTTGAATAAACTCCGCGCTTTACTCCCCAAGCTATTGCGCTTCCTAACAATCCGCCGAAGACAGAATCTGCTCCAAATGCACTGGTGACAATCAAGGAGATGACCCCTGGCACCTCTGTGATATTGAAGGCGATGACAATTAATGAAACGAGGATATACCCAATCGCCATGAATGGTACGATCAGCTGCGCCGTTTGAGCAATCCTTTTAATTCCCCCGAGAATGATGAACCCTAAAAGAAGCACAATCAAAGCCCCAGTTATATAGGTAGGGATATTGAAGGCTTCCTTAAAGCTTCCTGCAATGGCATTTGATTGAACACCTGGCATTAAGATGGCCATGGCAATGATGGCTGCCCCTGCAAATAAAACCGCAAACCACTTCCAGCCTATCCCCTTTTCAATATAATAGGCAGGACCGCCTCGATAAACTCCATCCTTCTTAACCTTATAAATTTGGGCAAGAGTCGATTCGACAAAGGCACTGGATGCACCAATGAAGGCAATCATCCACATCCAGAACACGGCTCCTGGACCACCGTAATAAATAGCTGATGCGACACCAGCAATATTACCTGTTCCTACACGGCCAGATAGCGATATGGCCAATGCCTGGAAGGATGAAACCCCTGCACTTGAACTTTTCCCCTGAAACATTAACGTGACCATGTCCTTCAAATGCCTGACCTGCAAAAACCTTGTTAAGATGGAAAAAATAAGACCTACACCTAAAAGAATATAAATAACCGGTGTACTCCAAAACACATCATTTGCCAGAAACGTAATGAATTCTTCCAAAAAACCACCCCTTTAGTCTGAATATTTTCTATATTTTCATTTTTCTATTATATAGGAGGAGCATTGGTTTTTACCATATGACTTTAGACCTATGAATCTTTCATTTTTTGTCATATTTTCTCGAAAAGCAGTTAATTTTGTCATTTTAAGCCCTAATTCCCCCTATCAGCATCTTATTCCAAAACAAAAAAACCCCTAAAAAGGGGTATGAAAGCTTCTATATTTAAGAATCATTTGTCATATACATGATCCAGCTAACTAGTATGCACATCGCCACAGCGCCAATTAACGCAGGCAAAATATAATATCCGCCTGTCACTGGTCCGAACTCTCCCAGTGACATATTTCCAAACCAAGCGCCAATCAGCCCAGCCAGGAAATTGCCAATTCGCACATTCGGGATTGCTTCATCAGCTAATAACCCTGAAAACCAGCCAATAAAACCGCCGACAAATAATATCCCCCAAAAAATCATGTCTTCAAGCCTCCTTTTTGCAGTATATGCACAAGAGAAAGCGCTTGCCTTTTAAGTGGCGGAAAACGGGGAATAGCGGAATTTATCCAACCAAAAAACAAACCCTTATCAAACAGAATCATAGAAAGTGTATAATGCTGACTAAACAACAAAGAAAAAGGAGTATATGGATAATGAAAATAGCCGTTCTCACTGATATACATGGCAATGCACCGGCACTGAAAGCTGCGCTTGCTGAAATCGACGCGCGAAACGATATTGAGCATATTTATTGTACCGGGGATATGATTGGGATTGGACCAGATACCAATGAGGTGCTCAGTCTCTTATTCTCTAGAAATGATGTATCTATGGTGACAGGAAACCATGATGAGGCCATACTTTCCCTCATTGAAGAAAAAGAATATCCAACAAGCCATCACGGAACGAAAGAACATCATCTGTGGATTGCCAAGCATCTTGACCGCTCCTATATTCCCATGCTCAAAAAATCACCGATAATAATACAAAAAAATATAGAGGGCCATTCCATTCTTATGACTCACTACCATATTCAACATTCTAAACTTTCGGACCCGATCTGTTTGGATCCATTCAGCAAAATCGTGGAACCTTCCCTTCATCATATAGCTTCCTTGTTTAAGGATTATGAGGCCCGTTTAATTTTATTTGGACATCACCATCCTGTCCATTATTTCAAAAATGAACGGACCATTTACTTAAACCCAGGCTCGCTTGGCTGCAGCCATCAAGAAACAGCGCCCTATGCTATCGTAGAGATTACTCCGGATGAACTGAAGATTGATTTACAAGAAGCGGTATATGACAAGACATCCTTCATAGCCTCCTATGAGCGTCTGAAAGTGCCTGACCGTGATTTTATCCTTAAAGTATTTCATGGTACAGACTGGAAATAAGAAGCGATAAAATATTTAGAGGAGATATAGAAAAACAGCCATCCGGAAAATAGCTGCTCGTAAAAGATTATTTCTTCTGTACCTCTCGATGATAGGCATCAAGAAGTTTTTCTACTGGAATATCATTTATGGTCATTCCTGTCAGGTCACTATCGGTAATCGCTAAGTTTTGCAGATTACAGTCATGGATTTTCGTCCCTTGAAGATTGCATCTTTCAAATGAGAGCGGCTCGTTTTTCTCGCCAAGATTCATATCTAAGAAGCTGACTCCCGCGAGCGTCACAAACCTCATCTTACTTTGTGATAGATTTAAATCCGCATATAAGGAATGCGTGAAATTGAGGTTTTGGAAGGTTGAATGGCTAAGATTACAGTTACTTATATGAGTATTCATGAGGTTGCTGTTACTAAACGAGCTGCCTTCTAAATTAACCTGATAAAACTCAGATTGGGCCATTTGCCTGTGTTCATATTGGGCATGGGAGATATCCTGATTTTCGGTTAAGGAATGTCCTTTTCTCTTTATATAGCAATATTCATCCTCTGTTTCAAAGGTTGTTTCATATCCCATCTTTTCATAGAAACGATGGTTGTTCACTTGTTTACTAGATGTTTCAAGATCCCATGTTCGAATGGCCGGAAATTCCTGCTCAATTAATTCTATGACTCTTGAACCTATCCGCCTCCCTTGATAATCAGGATCAATATAAATACGATCAATTCTGCCAAAGGATCTGCCAGTAGTGGTCACGATGATGCCGCCAACAAGCTCTTTATTATAGAGGATTTTGAAATAATGTAATTCCTCAATCATATATTTCGTCATTTCTACTGATGAATAACCGGGAGGCTGGATATTATAATCTCGCATGTCTTGGTCTTTTAACCATCTTCTTGCCTCTTCATCAAATGTCCTTTTCATGATTTCCGTTAGCCTTTCGGCATCAGCCATAATAGCCTTTTCAATCGTTATCATCATTTACTTCTCCTAGTCTTTACTGTGGTTTTCCTAATGTCTCTGTAACCCCGAAGATCGTATTCGTTTCTTCATATCGATTAACGGCTATGTCTAGATCGTGAAAATAGCGATGCAAGCGCCGAACTTGCTCCTTGTTGGGATTAACAGAGGTTTCTTTTGCAAGCTGGTGTATAGTTATCATATCCTTCTCAAGCTGCTCATCGACAATTCCTTCATCTAAAACTTCTAAAGTTTCTTTATACACTCGTTTAGATAAGACAATGGACTTGTCCTGATCTAATTCATCAATATTGCCGAAACCGGTAAGCTCATTGTATCGTTCATGAGCATCCGCAATCATCGCAGCGAGCTCTGCTGTCACTCCGCTTGGCGGGTTTTCCTCGATTTGTGTCTTTAAATCTTCCTGCGGCTTAATAACGGTGAAGTACATGTATATAGCAGACCCGCTGGCAATCAGGAATGCCGCTGCTAACCCCCACCATACCAGTGTCTTTGATTTCCGTCTCTTTTTTTTCATTGCAAATACCGCCTACTTTTTTGTTTGGTAACATGATTAATACCCATTTCCCGATTATTTTAGCCTTTCATTTACAAGAAAGCTCACCCTATATGCAGGTGAACAGGAAGCAAGATTTTGACTGGACTGCCCATCTTCCGGTCAAGTCGTTCTATAAGCAATCTCGCCCCCCATTCTCCCAGCTCAACAGCTGAAAACCGAATCGTAGCAAATGGATGCACTGAATAAGCGGCATGCGCCATATCTGAAAAAGAAATGATGGAGACTTCACCTGCTCTTTCCTCTTCCAAGGCCTTTAACACCCCAAGAGCCAATAAATCCCCATCAGCAAATAATGCCTCCGGCCGATTAGAGGATTGAATCCTCCCCTTCATCCATTCATATCCAGCTGCAATCGTATAGTCACATACATAAATGCTTGATTCAGCTAAGCCCTTTTCCTGCATCTTTCTACGAAAATATTGATCTCTCTGATGGGTACCATTGCCAACATAGGCAATACGCGTGAGACCCGCTGTTATAAAGGAATGAATGGCTAGGTCAATGACCCTCTCATGATCGATATCCACACAATCAAATTCTTCTCCGCCCGGACAGCCGTACACGAAAACAATCCGGTCAAACCGCTTTTTTAATTCTCCTGCCTCTTTTTCGGTTAATGTCCCGATGACAATGACCCCCTGCACAGCAAAGGGAATCTCCATGTCAGGCGCATAACGGAGCATATACATCTTTTTCTTCCCTGAACGCATTAATTCCTGCTCAATTCCCTTTCGAATAGAAAGATAGAGCGGATTTTCTATTTCTTCATCTAAGCTGATCGCTAGCAGAATTAATATGATTTCATTGGGAGGTCTTTTCCCTGGGATTGCCTGCTCTGCTGCCCGGCGTTCAAATGCGGTGCGATAGCCCAGTTCCTTTGCTGCTTTAACGATTTTCTCTCTTGTCTCTTCCTTAACCGTGATGTATGGATCATTATTTAAAACTCTAGAAACAGTTGCTGGTGAGACGCCGGCATGCTCGGCAATCGCCTTAATAGTCGCCATTTCCTTGCCACCTCACTCGGTTTAGTAAAACATTTACCTGTATTTACCTTTACTTTAGCGTATCACTAAATATTTACCGATTGCAATTAATTCCCAATTATTTTTGAGATATTAGTATAACAATGGATTACTATAGGGATTTATTAATGTAATAAGTTAAAAATAATGTAATTTAATAATAATTGAGAAATAAAAAAGCCGCTTCCGAAAGAAACGGTCTTTTTAAGTAAACATTCATTTGCGCCAATTTTTCATGGCCATAATTGCTTTTTTACCCATTGATCATTGCTTCGAGCAAACTTTAGCCTAACATGCTTGCGTTCTGTATGTGCCTGCCAAAACTCAACTTCTTGCGCTTTTACTCTGTACACAGTCCAATATGGATAGATTGCTTGCTGATTAACTTTTAGCCACTTTAATTTCTCTTCTAATAGAAAATCAAGCGTCTGGTTATCATCTAATGGGGAACTTTGTTTATCTAGTAAAGCAATCGCTCGTGCCGTAATTCCGCGTTGCAGAAAATCTTCTTTATTAGTTTCTTGATCCATCATCTCGGCTGCACCGCGAATCCGGATTTGTCTTCCTATTTGTGGCCAATAGAAAGTTAAAGAAACCGGTGGGTTATCATGTATCTGTTTTCCTTTTTCGCTTTTCGAGCTGGAAGCAAAATACCACCCCTCTTTATCCACATCTTTTAGGATTAACACCCTTGCATCAGGATGGCCATAACGATCGATCGTTGAAAGAGTCATGGCATGAGGCTCATAGATTCCATGTTGTACGGCTGAGTCAAACCATTCTAAGAAAAGCTGGTATGGGCAGACACCTCCATTGTCAGTATTAATTTCAGGAAAAGGGCCCAAAAGGGTCTTGCTTCCTCGAATCAATGCTCGGATATGGTTCATCTTACCCCTCCATTTTTATTCACTTTTTAACCGTATGGGCTATGTCTTGCTTTGATAATAAACATGCTCCACATTCATCTCCTCGCCGATCCGGATGATAGCGAATGAATAATATGGTTGACGGCGTTTGTCTGTTGGAGAGCCTGGGTTAAGGAGAGTGAGTCCGTCGATTTCTTTTAAAACTGGAATATGAGAATGACCATATATGATGAGATTTACATTCTCTTCTTTGAAGGCAGCCAATGCGCGCTGCTCGGTCGTTCCTTTTCTTCCATGACCGTGAACTAGCCCAATGCGAAAACCGCAAAATTCAAGAATTTTCTTCATTCCGAATCTTTCAATCAGCTCTTCTTTGTCCACGTTTCCACATACCCCATCAACTGGAGCAAATTTACTTAGCTCTTCATATACGGCCTCCGTTTGCCAATCTCCTGCATGCAGAATGAGATCAGCATCCATAAGCTCTTTGACAAGCGTTGATGGCAGCCCCTTCGCCATTCTCGGCATATGTGTATCGGATAGGGCAATAATTTTTAACTCTTTCAATGCCTTTCCCTCCGTTCTGCTTGAAAGGATTTTAGCTTATCTATGAATTGCACCCACGCATCATTATCGGCAAATGCTCTTCTTGGGATGAGGATGACAATCAACTCATTTACATGAATAAATACATATAATTTTGTTATGTAAACTTCCCTGATTGTCTGCCATTCATATCTTACAGGTTCGCCTTCACCTGTCTGATTTGTTACACCCAGCTCAGTCATTTCGACAACTTTCTTACCGTATAGTCCTCCTTTTCCCTTCGAGTGAAACTTGCGGAGACTCCTTCCTATCCGGTAAAAAATATAAAAGGAATACAAATAAGCTCCTGCCATGGAGATTACGGCACATAACACATAATAAAGCAATTGATTTGTTACCGGCCAGATGAATGAGTATATGATGAAGAGGATGAACAGAGTGATAAAAAATCGCACCTTTCTCCTCCTGACGACTTTTTTAAAGGGCAGGGATGTATGGCTCATATGTAAATAATATTGAATGATATCTTCCATATTTAATTCGTATTGAAGCTTCATTATTCACCACCCCTTTGTAAGTTCATTTTACATGAATCGGAAAAAACAACAAAAGGATAGCCTCTGCTATCCTTCCTGATAATGCCGCGCCATTCCATAATACATTACTTGATTAAATTCAGGATAAACAGAGGAAAACTCGACTTGTATGGGAGCGTTCAAAAGCCATGGATAATAGGTGAATAATCCTTTATCACCATTAATGATTCCCTTTAAGGCTAGCGGCAATTCCTCTTGAAAGATGGAAAAGCGTGCTCGTGCTTTTTTCTCATCAAATTCCCCGCCGCTTATGTGAACGGAACATACAAGATAGTATTGACCTCCTCTGATTTGCCAATTGCCAATCACTTCATCTCGCATCTTCCAATTGATCTTTGAAGAGTCTATCCCACTTCCAATGCTGAGAAATAAATCTCCTGTTTCATCCGAATGAGTCAGTGTGTAGGTACGACCCTCGACTGGACCGTTTGATCCATATGGAGGATTAAAAAAGACCGTCAAGCGATTTAATAAAACTGACATAGGCGCTCACTCCATTAAAGTGATATATAGAGCATCCTATGTCATTCGCCTAGCATTGGTGATTATTTCGAGTTAACCAATACGTTTTTTAACACCCATTTTTCCTGCTCATAATTCCAGAAGGAAGATACCTCCGCAATCACGTCAGAAACCGATGCTCCAGATATGGTTTGCTTACCAATCAGCTCATTGATCCCATCATGGTTGACATCCTTGGCTGTCAGAGAATGAAATTCCCCAATCAATGTTTCCTGTGGTTCATTTAACTTGCCCTTTTTATACAGGCCAAGCTTATCATAGACCGGTTTATGCTTAATTAAGTTCAATACAAAGGACTGGTTATTCTCCGGTATAATAAAGTTTGCCCGGTAGTTATTTTTAAACGATCCGTTAAGATTGAGCGGCTTGGGCAATGGAAGCTCTTCAATTTCTTGATTGTACACATTGAATGCGTAATAATCACATGAATGAGCACTGCCTCCTGTCGGAATTTCGAGGATAACCTCTAATGCCCGATCTGAATTTATATCCGCAAAGAGTAAGCTAGGGCTGAATCCGCCTGTGACGTGATGCACGGCTTTTCCCTTTTGATTAATTGAAACCAATTTAAATTCCTTAAAATACTTGGTTTTCTCATTAAAAGGGATTCCGTACAATGTCAGCTGATCTTTCTGGCCATCGCCCGTGACATCAATCATATAGGATTTTAGCTTAACCTCCTCGCTCTTCTGTGCGGCATCCGCCTGCAAGGGGAAATTCACGAATAAAAAACAAGCGCAAAGAAAGACATACTTTACGGCCTTCATCATTTCAGCTCCTTTGTTTACTCATTATTATTTTTATGTTTTGCTTGCAACCCGTAAATTATTCGATTCCTGACATAGAAAAAACCGCGAGATACTAAGCCTCGCGGTTTCTTTGCATTCGATTTTATTTAGGTTCATTCTCTATTTTTGCGGCCTTCACTACCCATTGGTCGATAATTGGACCGCTCTCTGCTTCATCCATGAAGAACGAACCGTTCGAATAACGGTCACTCGGGCGCAATTGGAAGGAGCTGATTTCTTCCATTTTGCCTTTCTCGGACTCAATCACTAGCTGATCCATATCGTCGAGCAATTCAATGCCAACGACTTTGTGCGGATTTTTCTTAAGCTCACGGAGCATGACCACGCCTCTTTTCGCACGCGTGCCTAACTCAAATTCAGACCTCTTCATTTTCTTCACAGCTCCCCTGTGCGTGACAAGAGCGATCATCGAGGAGCTATCCTCTGTAAATACCTTCCCGCTGACGACGAAGTCATCATCCTTCAAGTTAATCCCTTTCACACCAGCTGCTCTAGCGCCAATGACAGGGACATCTTCTTCCTTGAACATAAGACCATATCCATGAGATGTGGCCAAAAATACCGTACTGCTGCCATCTGTCAGATGGATATCCACTACTTCATCATTGCCCTTTAGGTTTAAGGCAACCAACGGTTTTGAATAACGCGTCGCTTTATATAAACCGAGCTCAGATTTCTTCGCCATACCGTTCTTGGTGATAAACAGCAAATAGCCAGGCTTGTCGAAATCGGAGACAGAGATGGCTTTGACAATGCAATCATCTTTATCAATTGGCACAATGCTGCTTATATGCTGGCCTGCATCCTTCCATCTGATATCAGGCAGCAAATGGACTGGACAATAAATATAGCTGCCTTTATTTGTGAATAACAAGAGGGTATCCGTCGTATTGATATCCATCTTATGAAGGATGCGGTCCCCTTCTTTCATGCCGAAGTCCTGGCCGCCGCTTGCCGTATAAGAACGCAGGCTTGTCCGTTTGATATAGCCTTCCTTCGTTACCGTCACGATAACATCCTCACTTGGAATCAAGACGTCAAGATTAATCTTAATGTCTTCGATCTTCGCTTCAATTTGTGAGCGGCGAGAATCGGCATAGCCCTTCTTCACTTCTTTCAGTTCCTTCTTAATGACAGACATCAGCTTTTTCTCGCTTTCAAGAATCGCGCTAAGCTCTGCAATCTTCGCCTGAAGCTCTGTCGCTTCATTCTGAAGGGCGGTAATATCCGTATTCGTCAAACGATATAATTGCAAGGAAACAATTGCTTCCGCTTGTGCCTGGGAGAACCCGTACTCTGCAACGAGGTTCTTCTTGGCATCCATCTTGTCATGTGAGGCGCGAATCGTTGCAATGACACGGTCCAGGATGGAGATCATCTTGATCAAACCTTGAACGATATGCTCTCGCTCGCGAGCCTTCTTCAATTCAAATTCAGAGCGTCTTGTAATGACCTCTTTCCTATGATTGATATAGGCATCAAGCATCTCACGCAATCCCATTAATTGAGGACGTTTCTTATAGATAGCGACCATATTGAAGTTATATGTAACCTGAAGATCGGTGTTCTTAAATAAGTATTGGAGGATGACATCAGAATCAATTTCCTTCTTTAACTCAATGACGATTCGAAGACCTGTACGGTCCGTTTCGTCCCGAACCTCTGAAATGCCTTCCAGCTTACGATCAAGGCGAAGCTCATCGATTTTTTTGACAAGAGAGGCCTTATTCACATCAAACGGGATTTCCGTAATGAGAATTTGCTGCCTTCCGCCGCGCAAGGTTTCTATCTCTGTCTTACTGCGGATGACTATCTTCCCTTTACCGGTTTCATATGCCTTCTTGATTCCGTCAGCCCCTTGGATAATCCCCCCTGTCGGGAAATCAGGTCCTTTGACCACTTCCATCAAATCATCGACCGTACAATTCGGCTTATCAATACGCATGATGGTCGCATCCACTATTTCGCCAAGATTATGTGGCGGAATTTCGGTTGCATAGCCAGCAGATATACCAGTTGAGCCGTTCACCAAAAGGTTTGGATATTTCGCCGGCAAAACAACCGGCTCCTCAGCCGTATCGTCAAAGTTCGGCACGAAATCAACCGTGTGCTTGTCAATATCACTTAATAATTGCCCCGCAATTGAAGACAATCTTGCTTCCGTGTAACGCATCGCTGCTGGCGGGTCGCCATCGACGCTGCCGTTATTGCCGTGCATTTGAATTAACTCGCGGCGCAGCTTCCAATCCTGGCTCATCCGCACCATTGCTTCATAAACAGAGGAATCCCCATGCGGATGGTAATTACCGATAACAAGTCCGACGGTTTTCGCAGACTTACGATACGGTTTTTCATTTGTGTTCCCGTCATGATGCATCGCATAAAGAATCCTGCGCTGAACAGGCTTCAGGCCGTCCCTCGCATCGGGGAGGGCACGGTCCTGAATAATGTATTTACTATAGCGTCCGAAACGGTCGCCAATGACTTCCTCTAGGGGAAGATCGCGGTATTTTTCTGTTGATGTCATATCACTTCCTCCTCATCGGCGACTGTAATATTCTCGTTTTCCAAAATATTGTCATCCTCTTCCAAGCCAAACGCCACATTCGATTCAATCCACTTCCGGCGCGGTTCGACCTTGTCACCCATAAGTGTGGTCACACGTCGCTCTGCCCTTGCAGCATCATCAATGCGCACGCGAATCAACGTCCGCTGGCTAGGGTCCATCGTTGTTTCCCATAGCTGGTCGGCATTCATCTCGCCGAGACCTTTATAGCGCTGGAGCATATAGCCTTTACCGACCTTTTTGATGGTACTATCAAGTTCATCATCATCCCAGGCATACTCAATGACCTCTTTCTTGCCGGAACCCTTGCTGACTTTATAGAGCGGAGGAAGGGCGATGAACACCTTACCATGCTCAATCAGAGGCTTCATATACCGGTAGAAGAACGTCAGGAGCAAGACTTGGATATGGGCTCCATCAGTATCGGCATCGGTCATGATGACGACCTTGTCATAATTAATGTCCTCGATGGAGAAATCAGCACCGACACCACCGCCGATTGCATGAATGATTGTATTGATTTCTTCATTCTTGAAGATATCCTCTAATTTTGCCTTCTCGGTATTGATTACCTTACCACGCAGAGGCAAGACAGCCTGGAATCGTCTGTCCCTTCCTTGTTTCGCTGAGCCGCCTGCAGAATCACCCTCAACGAGGTATAATTCATTCTTCAAAGGATTACGTGACTGAGCAGGTGTGAGCTTACCGGAAAGAAGTGCTTCTGATTTCTTCCGTTTCTTGCCGCTTCTCGCATCCTCACGCGCCTTTCTCGCCGCTTCGCGAGCCTGAGCCGCTTTGATTGCCTTACGGACGAGCAGGGTTGCTACATCTGAGTTCTCCAATAAATAATAAGCAAGTTTATCAGAGATGACTGAATCAACCGCCGAACGGGCATCGCTTGTTCCAAGCTTGCTCTTCGTTTGTCCTTCGAATTGAAGGAGCTCTTCAGGAATACGGACGGAAACCACTCCCGCCAGTCCTTCTCGAATATCAGAGCCATCAAGATTTTTGTCTTTCTCCTTCAATAAGCCCGCTTTACGTGCAAAATCATTAAACACGCGCGTCATGGCCGTTTTCATTCCGACTTCATGCGTGCCGCCATCCTTTGTGCGGACATTATTGACGAAGGAAAGAATATTCTCTGAATAGCCGTCATTGAATTGGAATGAATACTCGACTTCAATACCAGCATGGGACCCCTCAAAGTTCACGACTGGATGAAGGGTATCCTTCTCCTCGTTTAAATAGCTGACAAAGGCTTCTATCCCATTCTCATAATGGTAAACATCCTTCTCATCTGCTCGAAGGTCATGCAGCTCAATCTTTAACCCCTTGAGAAGGAAGGCTGATTCGCGCAGGCGCTCACTTAGCGTCTCGCGGTTAAAGACCACAGTAGAGAAAATAGCTGGGTCTGGCTTAAAGTGAATGGTCGTTCCCGTCTGATTCGTCTTCCCGATTTTCTCGAGTGTCGTGACAGGGATTCCTCCCTTTTCGAAACGCTGCTCATAGATAAATCCGTCTCGCTTGATGGTTACGACGAGCCACTCAGACAGCGCGTTCACGACAGAAGCCCCTACACCATGTAATCCGCCGCTCGTCTTGTACCCGCCTTGGCCAAATTTGCCGCCTGCATGGAGAACGGTCAGGATGACCTCAGGTGTCGGTTTACCGGAACGGTGCATTCCTGTTGGCATGCCGCGTCCCTTATCAACCACGCTAATACTATTATCTTTATGGATTTTTACAATTATTTCATCACCGTACCCAGCTAGGACTTCATCCACTGAATTATCTACGATTTCATAGACAAGATGATGCAAGCCTCGAGTGTCAGTGCTACCAATATACATGCCCGGTCTTTTCCGGACAGCCTCTAATCCCTCGAGTACCTGTATGGCATCTTCATTATAATCAAATTGATTCAAATTCTTAGCCACTTATGTACCCCTCTCTATACTTTCAACAACTATTATATACTTTTTTATAGATAAGAACAAACGTTCTCTTGTAAAATAAATAGGCTATCATTGCTCTATTCTTACAGATTCTTGATCGTTTCGCAAATCGTATTTCTCTGCTTACAGTGAAGACGAACAGCATCTATAATCAATATTTAGCCTTTCATATCAGACGGCTCTCTCATAATATCGTAACACATCCCTGTTATTTGAAATGTAATTTTTTCATTTCAAGATTATTTTTGAATGGACATGCGAAAGCCGCCCTTATCTTCCAGGCGGCCAGACAGCAACTGATTATTTTGTTAAGGCATGCTCCACTTTTATGCATCGATCCATAATGACCTTGCGTCCATTTTCTTTCAGCATTTGAAAAGCCTCTTCATCAATTACATCGAGCTGAGTCCAAAATACATCTGCATCTATTTCAAGAAAATCCTTCGCTAAATCCATAACAAATTCCGATCTTCTGAATACATTGACGATATCCACATGCTCATTCAGTTCCTTTAAGGAGCCAATGGCCTTAACACCTAACACTTCTTTGACAGCCGGGTTGACAGGAATGATTTCATAGCCATTGTCCTGCATAGCTTTTGATACCATATATGATGTCCGATCAGGGTTGTCCGAAAGCCCCACAACCGCAATTTTTTTCGCTTTTTTCAGAATTTCTCCGATTTCTTGCCTGCTAGGATTTTGTATCATCTTTCTTCCTCCCATCTTATCTTGCCTGATAAGCCACCTCTTATTATATACCCGTAAAGCGCTTTAATATAGACTCTTCCATATAACAATTTTGATATATACAGGTTTTCGCACAAAATTCCCCCTCAATAAGCACCAGCATTTGGGTATTTATGCTAATTTCCTAAATTTCTGTGACCCCTTTTGACAATCATGGTAAAATAGAAAGACACTATCGGTTAGAAAGGGTTTGGGTAATGTTATATTTAATGCTTTTATTGGCCTATCTGCTTGGTTCTATACCTTCAGGCCTTATTATCGGAAAAGTGTTTTACAACACGGATATTCGCGAACACGGCAGCGGTAATCTTGGGGGAACAAACACGTTCAGGACACTTGGCAAAAAAGCCGGATTTGTCGTGACATTGCTGGATATCTTAAAAGGCACAGCCGCGACCATACTTCCATACATATTTACGGTAAACACAACGAATTGGCCGGATTGGGTCGCCTTGCCGCTCGTTTGCGGATTGTTAGCAGTAGTCGGGCATATGTATCCTGTGTTCGCTGGATTTAGAGGCGGAAAAGCGGTCGCAACATCAGGTGGGATTCTCCTTGGTTATGTTCCTGATTTATTCCTAATTCTTTTAGTATGTTTCTTAATATCCCTCTTTACAACGAGAATCGTTTCATTATCGTCCATGATTATTTCTGTCGTGGCTATTATTTATGTTATGTTCACCAATGATTTATCCCTGCAAATTTTAATTATTTGCTTGGCTATTTTTATTTTTTACCGTCACCGGGCCAATATTAAACGAATTATCAATAAAACCGAGCCTAAAGTGAACTTATTCAATAAAAAGAAATAAACATATGCTGATTCCTGATGGAGTCAGCTTTTTTTCGATAATTCCCGGTAAAATTAGGGAAATTTCCGTTGCATTTATCCCGGGAAAATGTCACCATTATTCATGAGAAATAAATAATATGGAGAATCGGACTGATTAACATGAAAAAAAATACGATCATACTTATTGCCTTCCTTCTTATATCAGCTGGCGCCATCGGAGCAGCAGTCTTTTTGGGGCAGCAGGATGAGACGGCATCAACGATCCCATTAGAAAGCACAGTACTTGCTGAAAGGCCGCTCGCATTGAGCAGCAAAACCTATAAGCAAACGATCACGATTGGAGCGATTGGGGATATCCTCATCCACACGCGTGTTTATGAGGATGCGCGGACAGATGACAGCTATGATTTTAAGCGCATGCTTGCCCCAGTGAAGAAAATGCTTGAAGAGCCTGATTTCACGATTGCGAATCAGGAATCTCTTGCCGGAGGAAGCAAATTAGGCCTGTCTGGTTATCCGGCATTTAATTCACCCTATGAAATAACAGATGCCCTAGTGGATGCAGGAATTGACTTGGTCACACTTGCCAACAATCATTCCTTAGATAAGGGAGAGAAAGGCATCCAGAGTTCTCTTGCCTATTACGACAAAATCGGCATGCCCTATGTCGGCATGCATAAAGATGAGTTGGACGCTTCCACCGAACGGATTCTGTCTATCCAAGGAATAAAGGTTGGCTTCCTCTCCTACACCTATGGAACAAACGGCATCCAGGTTCCTGATGGAAAGGACTATCTCGTCAATTATCTGGAAGACAAAAAAATCATCTCTGATTTGAAGAGTATGCGCGACAAGGCAGACATTATCCTCGTCAATGCCCATTGGGGAAATGAATATGAGCGTACTCCCTCTGAGGAACAGAGGAGACTGGCCAAATTGATGGCCGAAAACGGTGCTGATGTCATCATTGGCCATCATCCCCATGTTTTGCAGCCAATCGAATGGCTCAAGCATGACAATGGTGAAACACTCGTTGTCTATTCCCTAGGCAACTTCCTATCAGGACAAGTAAGGGATTATAAGGATATCGGCGGCATGGTGACGGTTGAAATAGAAAAGACCTGGAATGAGAAGGGTTCAAAGACATCTGTCCTTAATCCAAGCTTCAGTCCAACCTATATGGTGAGCTCAAATGAAAAAAACTATGAAGTCCGGCCATTTGAGGAAGCGACCGTATTCGGTTCACCTGAGACGGACCTGGATGAATTGAGCGACTTCATGCTAGAGGCAGTCGAACAATAATCTAAAGAGGCGGATAAAGTTCCGTCTCTTCTTTTTATGGCGATACATATCTTTACCATAAGATGCACAAGCAGAATCAAATGATATTTCCGGCCATCTATGTGATAATAGAATGTACATATGATTTTTTGTCTGGAAATGGGAGGCATATAAATGAAAATAATAATAGATGAACAATCAATCTCTTGGTATAGAGACGAATTAGATTTAAATAACGGTGATAGCATCCGCTTTTTCCCGCGCTACGGCGGATATAGCCCCATCCAATCCGGTTTTTCCTTAGGAATCTCTCCTGAGCCTGTCAAGGAAGGGAAAGTGCTGACAGAGGCTGGCGGACTCAGCTTTTTTGTCGAGGAAGAGGATCTATGGTATTTTGACGGTCATGACCTTGAGGTTAAGTTCGATGAGAAGAAAGCAGAACCGGTATTCCACTACCATAAATAATCAGGCTAATTAGAAAAGGAGAAGGGTTGCCCCCTTCTCCTTTGTGTTTATTTCTTTTTGATTTCTTCATATTTCGCAAACCATTCCGGGAAGGCCTTTTTAAATTGAACCGGACGGAAATTTTCTTTTTTCACAATGATATGCGTCGTTTTACCAATCGCACAAATCTCATCATGCTGGTTCTTGATTTCATACCCATACAAGGTTTTCAGCCCATTATTTTCCTCAACCCAAGTGTAGACATGAGCCTTATCACCATAACGAAGCGGCGTTTTATAGGTAACCTGCACGTCGTAGACAGGCGCATAATAACCTGCCTCCTCCATCGCTGTATAAGAAAATCCCAGATCGCGGATAAGCGCTGACCTTCCAAGCTCAAACCATTTCAAATAATTGGCATGATACATGACACCCATCATGTCCGTGTCCGCATATAACAGCTGAATCTCTTCCTTCGATATATACATTCCCTAAAACACCCCTTACCAGAAGCCATTTTCCGTTTTTCTCTATCATTCTAACACATGTTCAAAATCAGCACGCACCAGGACTGACCAATCATCTTCCTTATCAGCATTTCTGTCCGTCATCAGCCTTTGGGCCTGATATTGGATAGCACTATCGACCAGATTGATGGCAAATCGGCCGTTCCCATCAATGTTGATTTCCTCTAGCTTTTCCATCAAATAACCCTCTGCCTCTTCATGAAGGGTATATTGATAGCTATGCATATAATTCTTCATAATTTGCAGCAGCTCACGAACCGTATAATCAGGAAAATGCATAAATTTCTTAAATCGTGAAGAAAAACCTGGATTGCTTGCGAGTAATTCGTCCATTTCCTTCGGATAACCTGCCAGGATAACGACCAGGTTTTCGTTATGCTTGGTCATTTCATCGACAAGCGTATTGACCACCTCTGCACCGAAATCACTATTGGATTGGCTTAATAATGAATAGGCCTCATCAATAAAGAGAACCCCGCCAAGCGCATCCTGGATTTTCCGTTTCGTTTTAATCGCGGTTTGGCCGACATAACCGGCCACAAAATCAGCTCGGCTCGCAACGATCAGATGGCCTCGCTTCAAAAGACCGCAATCTCTAAGGATTTCAGAATAAAGCTTTGCGACCGTTGTCTTACCGGTCCCTGGATTCCCCGTGAAAACGGCATGGAGCTGGATGGGAACGACTTTTTTCCCTGCATTCCTTCTCTCTTGCTGAACCCGGACAAAAGCGGATAATTTTTTGATTTCATCCTTGATGGAATCAAGACCAACCAGGTTCATGAGTTCATGGAAGGGCTCGTCCGGCTCTTCAGTGGAATCAGGATCACTGAAATCCTCGGAATGGAGCAGGAGATAATCCAAGAAAGTATGCTCATTGTCCTTGTTCTGTCCAGATCCTTTTTGGAATATCGCATCCATGACAATGGCCTTAACCGTACGAGCATTTCCAAACGACCGATCGACCATTTCATGCTCAACCTTCTTCTCAAGTGCCGGATAGGCATCCGGCTCGATGAAATAGCCATTATCTTCTGCAAACAGGCATGCAATCTCCTTCATTTCTTCCATGGAGTAATCCGGCAGCTCCATAAAATTGAACTGAGGGAACCGGCTGCGAAGACCTGGGTTGCTATCCAGGAATTGTCTCATTTCATCGGGGTAACCCGCCAGAATCACAGCAAACTTCCCGGAATATTCAGCACTGTCCATCAATGAAACGAGTGTGTCAATGACGGTTTGGCCATAATCACTTCCTTGCTGTCCATCCCTTTTTAAGCTATATGCCTCATCAATGAAGAGCACGCCTCCGATTGCCTCTTCCACCAGCTTGCGCACGTTCTCCTCTGTCTGGCCCACATAGGCGCCCACAAGCTTAGAACGGTCAGCTTCCACGATGGTCTCCTTTGGAAGGATGCCAAGCTCATAATAAATCTTCGCAAGCAGTCTCGCGAGCGTTGTTTTCCCTGTGCCGGGATTCCCAGTCAAAATCATATTTAAACTAATATCATTGCTTTTCGTGAAGCCCATTTCCAGCCGTGATTTTTGATACGTGAGAAAATCGTATAACTGGCTGACACGCTGCTTGATTTCATTAAGCCCGACCATTCCTCGCAGCTCTTCAAGCGGGGATAGTTCAGCATCTTTAAAGGCCTGCATACTTCCAAAGAAAGCATCAAAGCGATCCCTCTCTTCATGCAGATTGTTAATCGCCCGTTTTAACTCCTCATAAACGGTGACCGTATGAAAATTGCCGCTCAACGTTTCCTGGTAAGACCGAGCGTTATCCCTTACATGCTTCAATTGCTTGCGAACGGATTCAAGAAGATCTCGAGCCTCATGAATGGAGCCGGCATCCTCTTGTAATGGCAGCCCTTTAATGGTCTCATCTACTCTATGCTCAAACCGTTCAGCCTTATCGATGATTTCCATCGCCACGTTTCGCTTAGCTGTCCGATTATCCGTTTCACGCAATGTGGGCATCGTTAAGCCATCAAGAAGACCCTTCAGCTGATTCAGGCTCTTGATCTCGAGCTTTCTTTGGATATCCTGCTTATCTGGGGCTAATGCTCCTGCCTGTTCAAGCAGCAGATAATAAAACGAGTCCTCCTTGCCTTTTTGGGCCCGTTTGAGTGCGAGCAGATAAAGAAGCGTCCCTTTCCACTCTTCCTCTTGCGAATATGTATGTCCAGCTGCAGAAAGAACGTTTAATAACGAATCCTTGGAAGGCATCTCTCCCTTTGTTCTATAGATTAATTCCCATTCCTCCACTTGCTCTCGGAGATGTTCATTCATTTGTGCCATGTAGTGCTTCATCCTTTACCCTTGTCAATATCCCCATCCTACCATATACTAGCCGGTTTTTGATATTTTTTGACTTTTTTCGCTTTTTTAAGTTCTTTGCATGAAGATTGGCTAATGGAACAATAAGCATGAGAAAAAGCCGAATGGAGAGACCATTCGGCTTTTTTCTTATTTGGGTTATTCACCCTTCGTTTGAATGACATCAGGGTGTTTACCTGAAGTGTCCTGCATTTGCTTGCCTTTATTTCCTCCAGCCTCTCTTGGCTGTGTGCCGATATGATTCGGACGGAACGGCTTGGAATTGCGTTTTGGATTGCCCATTTTTAATCATCCTCCCTTATGTAGATAGGATGCTTATCATAGATCGATTCTATGAAGGGCAATTCCTGCCATTCTTATTCTGCCTTATCAATATGGCGGCGGTCTATGCGGTCTTCGAGCTTTTCCATCGCCTTTTTATCATTTAATAGCTCACGCTTATTTTCCAGGATTAAATCTGCCAGAGACATTCTTTTTCGTTTATTCATCTTCCTTCACCATCCGCTAAATATAGTATACTTTTAGCATGCCCACTTCCCCTTTAATTTATAGCACTTTTTTGAAAATAAAACGGAGTATGAACAATCAGGTAAGAAAGAAAATAATAAAACAGTCTCAAATAAGCAGAAAGAGCCCATTATAATGCCTCTATATTTTCTTCCATCTTCTCATAATCGAGGACACCAACAATCTTTTTACGGATGATTCCTTCTTCATCAATGAAAAAAGACGTCGGAATGGAGACGACCTCATATTGGTCATTTACCTCTTCCTCTACATCCAATAAGGTCCCGAAGGTTAAACCATGCTCATCCATGAAGCCTTGGATATCCTTATGTGTGTCCAGGTTGATGGCCAGAATAACAACATCCTTATAATTCTTATGAATTTTCTCCATCTCTGGCATCTCCTCCTTACAAGGCTCACACCAGGTTGCCCAGAAATTCAGGAAAACCTTCTTCCCTTCATAATCAGATAGAGATACCTTATTCCCCTCAAGGTCTTCTAGGGTGAAATCAGCGGCCGGACCTCCTACCTTGGCCCCGGCAGGCTTTTCATCCTGGTTTAAAATTTGATAGAAGGCTGCACCAATCAGCCCAAACAGCAAAAGTATGCCAAATATCTTCTTCACATTTTCTTCCCCCTGATTAACGCATCTGCTCTCTCAAATTGTACCAATTTTCTGCCTATCAAGAAAGGAAAAAAGGCTAGCCATACGGCTAGCCTCAAATTCACACTCTATTATTGAGCAGATGTTGTTTCTTGTAGTTTTTCACGAAGGACCATTGGCAGGATTCCTCCATGACGGTAATAGTCGATTTCAATCTCAGAGTCAAAACGAACAAGCACTTCGAATTTCTTCTCAGTACCATCTTCCGCAACAGCTGTCACAGTGATCAGCTCACGAGGCTTGATGTTTTCATCGATTGGAACGAAGATTCGTTCTGTACCTGTAAGACCAAGCACCTTCGCATTTTCTCCTTCTTTGAATTGAAGAGGAAGAACGCCCATTAGCGCTAGATTGGAACGGTGAATCCGCTCAAAGCTTTCCGCAATAACGGTCTTAATGCCAAGCAGGTTTGTTCCTTTTGCTGCCCAGTCACGGGAGCTTCCCATACCATAATCCTTACCGGCAAGAACGACAAGACCTGTATCATCCTTCTTGTATTCCATACATGCATCATAGATGGACATGACTTCATTGGTTGGCCAGTAAGTTGTATAACCGCCCTCTGTGCCAGGTGCGATTTGGTTACGGATACGGATATTAGCGAATGTACCGCGCATCATGACCTCATGGTTACCACGACGGGAGCCATATGAGTTGAAGTCACGGATGCCTACGCCTTTTTCGCGCAAGTATCTGCCAGCAGGCGTATCTTTACCGATTGAACCAGCCGGTGAGATATGGTCTGTTGTGACGGAATCTCCGAACAATCCAACTACGCGCAAGCCAGACAATGGCTTAACTTCGGACGGATTAGGATCCATATTCTCGAAGTATGGCGGGTTTTGAATATATGTGGAATCAAAGTCCCAGCTATATAATGGTTCATTGCTTGTTTGGATTTCATTCCAGCGAAGGTTATCATCGAATACACGCTCATATTCCTTGTTGAACAAGTCAGATGTAACGGTTTCCTGAACTAATGCATTAACCTCTTCGCTAGTTGGCCAAATGTCTTTAAAGAATACTTCCTTGCCGTCTTTTCCTACACCGATTGGATCGTTCTCAAGATCAATATCCACTGTACCTGCAAGCGCATAAGCAACAACAAGCGGTGGAGATGCAAGGTAATTGGCTTTCACAAGCGGATGGATACGTCCTTCAAAGTTACGGTTACCAGATAGAACAGATGTGACAAGAAGGTCTGCTTCGCCAACAGCCACTTCAATCTCTTCCATCAATGGACCAGAGTTACCGATACATGTTGCACAGCCGTAACCGACAAGGTTGAAGCCAAGCTCATCCATATATGTTTGAAGGCCTGCATCACGCAAGTAGCCTGTTACGACCTTGGAACCAGGAGCCAAGGATGTTTTTACATGATGAGGGACTTTAAGACCAAGCTCAACCGCTTTTTTCGCAACAAGACCCGCCCCTAACATAACATACGGGTTGGATGTATTTGTACAGCTTGTGATGGCCGCAATCGCGATGTCACCTGTTTTCATTGGAGCCACGCGTCCATCATTGAATTCTACCGTAATTTTCTTATCGATTTCTTCTTGGCTTAAGCCAAATCCTGCATTACCGACAGGAGCAGTCAATGCTTCCCTGTACGCTTTTTGCATTTGAGA
This sequence comes from Pradoshia eiseniae, assembly GCF_002946355.1. Classification (NCBI taxonomy): domain Bacteria; kingdom Bacillati; phylum Bacillota; class Bacilli; order Caryophanales; family Bacillaceae; genus Pradoshia; species Pradoshia eiseniae. The sequence continues at coordinate 12,866 of NZ_PKOZ01000009.1, read as the reverse complement.
TAGAGGAATCAAATCCTGCGGACGCTTCGGACCGGAAAGATTGGCTTCAATCTCAGAAAGGTCGATTTCAATTACTTTAGTATAAGCTGGGTCTGGAGTATCTTTTGTATAGAACAAATCATTTTCTTTGCAATATTTTTCAACTAACTGGATATGCTCTTCAGAACGGCCAGTCAAACGCATATATCTCAATGCTTCATCATCAATTGGGAAGAATCCGCATGTAGCGCCGTATTCAGGAGCCATATTGGCAATTGTCGCACGGTCTGAAAGGGATAGATCGCTCATTCCCGGACCGAAGAATTCAACAAATTTATTAACAACACCATTCTTACGAAGAACTTCTGTTACTTTTAACGCCAGGTCAGTCGCCATAGCGCCATTTGGCAAGGAGTTCACAAAGCGCACGCCGATTACTTCAGGCACTGGGAAATAAGAAGGCTGTCCAAGCATGCCTGCTTCTGCCTCAATTCCCCCTACTCCCCATCCAAGGACACCAAGTCCGTTGATCATTGTTGTATGGGAGTCTGTACCTACAAGCGTATCTGGGAATGCCATGAAATCGCCATCCGGCATTTCAATGGAATGAACGACGTTAGCTAAATATTCAAGGTTAACTTGGTGAACGATTCCTGTATCTGGCGGAACGGCACGATAGTTATCAAATGCCTTCTGTGCCCAGCTTAGGAATTGGTAACGCTCAGCGTTACGTTCAAATTCAAGATCCATGTTTACTTGGAGCGCGTCAGCTGTACCGTATTTATCAACCTGTACGGAGTGGTCGATAACGAGGTCTACTGGAATTTCCGGATTAATTTTATCTGGGTTGCCGCCAATATCAGCCATTGCTTTACGCAAGGATGCTAAGTCAACAACGGCAGGTACACCTGTAAAGTCCTGTAAAATGACACGTGAAGGCTTGAATGGAACATCAACATCGATAGATTGCTGATCAGTGCCCCATTTTGCCAAGTTTTCCACATGCTCTTTCGTAATGACTCTTCCATCATGCTGTCGCAATACGCTTTCAAGCAACACTTTAATGGAATATGGAAGCTTTGACACTTGTCCTGCACCAGCTTCTTCCAAAGCTTTTAAATTGTAGTAGTGATAGCGTTTACCGTTTACTTCAAAATGTTTGCGTGAGTTGAACACATCATTTTTCCCCAAATCCAATTACCCCCTCTAGGTAAAAGATAATTTTAAGAATACATACTCAGAAAAGGTTATGAACTTTTTCCAATCCCAATATTCTAACAATTTAATATTAATATAACCTTTTCATAATGTAAAATATAAGGAATTTATAGAGGGTTATAAGTTATACTTATCGCGATATAATGTTTTCAGAAAATTAAAACAAAGGCCGGCAAGGGAATCTCCCAGCCGGCTTCTTTAACGAAGGTCATTGTATTCATTGAGCTCTGACACATACTGTTTTAATGTTTCACGGAATTCTGATAGCTGCTCTCGCTGATGTTCACTTGCCACTTCGTCGGCATTTTCCACTTGCTGGTACGCTTCATTGATTTCTTCCCAAAAGCGTTTCACTTCCCGGCCAAATTCAGGATCATGCTTCATCGCCTGCAGATTCACATACACATCCGTCACCTTTCTCATGCCGTTTTGAGCGGCTTCGAAAGCGGCCATCTTATTTTTGTGGTATGGCATTCTTCTGTCCTCCAATCCTTATTCTCGACCATTATGGTGCACCATTTCAAATGACCTTATTCTTAGGTAAGTGATATTGAACTAGCTGAAGGATTTGCCAGCTTTACAGCCGAATTGAACCCCCTAATCTTACCCATACTACCTTACAAGGAGGGATAAGACATGACAAATAAACGCAAGCATGCCATTGAACCAGATAAACAATCCGGCCAGCCAAAGCCGATGAGTGGCTCCCATAAGGTAAAGAATCAGAACCATTCCCGCCAAAAAAACCATTCACATCATGATATGTAACGTTCAGAAAAAGCCGGTTGTCCTATACTTCCGGCTCTTATTTTTGCTCTCACCTTTTTCATATACGGTGAATACATTGAAAATAACACCGTGTAGATGGGGGTCATTCTCATGTGTTCTTCACAATGGGGGCAGGAAGAAGAAAACGCTATGCTAGGATCATTTTATTTGGATCCCTTCACGACCTATTTAGATGAAATGCAGTTCCGCGTTGATTTATTTGAGGTGGATGATGGGTACGTAATCGAGGCAGAAAGAAAGCAAACGGCCGAAAAAGACATCTTTATAGAAATCAATCAGGAGTCCTGCTCGATTTCACTGCAGCATCCTGAGGGGATGAAGGAACGCACCATTTTATTCCCCTTTTCATTAGAGAATTTATCCATACGGATAGAACTGGCAAACGAACTCATTCAAATTTATGTGAGCAGACAAGCAAATACCTTACAAAAAGGTCCCTTCTCCCTCTGGATTCCCATCAATGAGGCAAAATAACTTATATGTGTAAAAGAACAGAAAAAGTGGTAACTAAATACCAACTAATCATTCATGGGAGTGTGTCATTATTGGATTATGTATGGTATGCAAGTTATGGCTCCAATTTGTTCGAAGACCGATTTCATTGTTATATAAGCGGAGGTACGCCTGAAGGCTCTACATTTGAGGAAATAGGCTGTACAAACACAACTTTGCCGCTGAAGGCCGCGACGATTTCGATTCCCTTTGAGCTATATTTCTCGAAATTTTCAAAACGATGGCAAGGAGGGGTAGCTTTCATTGATACTGAAAGGAACCCAGCTGCAAGGACTTACGGAAAGATGTACTTAATTACAAGCGAGCAATTTCAGGAGATTGTCCAGCAGGAAAATGGGCATCACGACATGAAAATAGACTTGGCGCTTGCCAAAGAGGTTCACACTTACTCCTTCAATCAATCATGGTATGGGAATATCCTCTATCTTGGGGAAAGGGATGGGTATCCAATTTTCACCTTCACCGCAAATGAAGAAATGAGGAAACAGGAGATCACGACTCCATCCATCCCCTACCTTCGCAATCTGTATAGAGGATTATCGCACCTGCAACTTAATAGGGAGGATATCATCCACTATTTATCCTCCAAAAGAGGTGTGAAAGAAACCTATTCCATAGAAGATTTATATAAGCATTTCCCTGAAATATAAAAAACCGAACGTTTAGAAGGTTCGGTTTATCACTTATGCACCTAGAAGAACAGCTCATCCGCTTTCATCAATAGTTCTAGATCCCTGTTTTGGATGAACTTTCCGATGTAGTTGGTGGGCTGGTCTTGTTTCAAGATCTCAATCGCTATATGCATGGGAACCCAGCGCAGAACAAATCCATCATTAATTTCTTCCTCGGTATAGATTGGTTCCTTCAGCTCTCCTGTTGCCTTTGCCTTATAACCGTAAGAGATTTGAAGCTGAGCTACCTCGCCTCGATACTCGATTGTAAGCCCCAATTCCTCAATATCCTCAATCATGGTTCCAACTTCTTCTTCTACTTCTCTTTTTAAAGCATCATAAATCGTCTCATTGTTTTCAATACCGCCGCCAGGCAGTTTGTGATAATTTCCATTCGTAACAAATAAAAGAGCTATCTCATCCCGGTCATTAATGACTACTGCTCTAGCTGCTTTTCTAACACGGTACGCTTGATCCGCATTTTGTTCGAAACCATCATCGTAGATCTCTTTGATAAGTTCCATACTGTTTGTGACCCCTTTTATATAATTCTTATAGAAATTTCAATCTAATTTTACCTTGTTTTTTCTATAAATGATATAGAAAATCTCATCCATATTTTTAATTATCAATCATATTAATCGGTACGTATGCTATAATTATGTACATTTCTACCATTTATTAGCCAAAACTGCACAGTTGGTATCTGACAAAATTCCCTAAACAATCATATAATCATGTGCGCTTTAAATCCTTTTTTCATTCTTACCATAATCGGAGGCAGATGGATGAACCGAAACATTTGGATAATTTTTGGAGCCTGTCTCTCTTTTTGTCTCTTCGCTTTTCTTTATTTCACTGTGAAAATTCATGATGAAATCGAAGCAAGAAATGATATTAAGCTTGGGTATTTTGATGCTCTTAAGGTCGTATCCACAAGAAATTATGATTCTAAAGAGGAGCTGGCCTTAAAGAAACAATTAAAACAGGAAACCTCTCAAGAAATCCATATTTATTATAGTCCCAAACAACAAATTCTAGCTCCATACATAGTAGATGCGCTCGAAGCCGCTCGTGACGAGAACCAACGCTTGATTGGAGATTATCCTACTCCTTCTCTTGATTTGATTCTTTTTGAGAATAGCGAGCAGTTCTTTGAATTCTCTCAAATCAAGTATACAAATGGTTATTATTCCGATTTCGAAAAGATTATTGGAATCCTGCCCATTGACCTGCCTGAGGAAAGCACAATGGAATCAAAAAAACAACTCATTGACTATATGGTTAAGCATGAATATAGTCATTACGCCCTTCTCCAAAAAATACAGGCTATGGGCGTGCAGAATAACGTTCCGGAATGGTTCCTAGAAGGTTATGCGGAATATATAAGTTTTATTCATGCTGAGCCTGATCCGCTAGATATTTTGATTCCATTTGAGAATCTCGAGGAATCTAAGCAATGGACGCATCTGCGTTTAGCTGGAGCGGCAGATATTTACAAGCAAAGCGAGGAAGCCATCGCCTCATTAATCAAAGAATATGGTCATTCGATCATAATCGACATTCTGAAGGAAACAGGCAGCAATGAAACATTCGAGGAGGCACTAGAGCAAACCACCGGCCTGGATTATGATGAACTGGAGGCGAGATTATCCTCTTGACAAATAGAAAGAGGCAGACCGAATAGGTACTGCCCCTTCATTGATTAGATAGGAGAAAATATTGCTCATATGGCTCAATATCAATCTTCTCTTCCGCAAGCTTCTTCTTTAAAAACTTATGATCACGTTTAGGCGTTGCCAATATATAGCCTTTAATGAGTATTTCCATTGTTATCGAGGATGCCTTCTCATTTATCGCGATTTCCCCAATCTTCCCGGCTATCTTATGTCTGGCCACATCTCGGAAAAGCTCTGGAACCGGGCTGACAAGCTCTTCAAGAAAGGCCTTCTGTTCAGCCCCCCATAAATGCTTGGTCTGTTCCACATAATGAATTTCCCAGTCCATATCAGATTTGCCATCTTCCTTTGGAAGCTTCTTCAGGAATTTTCTGAACATAAAGAACCCGCCTATGCCCATAAAGACAATCATAAAGACAATCCAAAACAGGATGAACCAAAGAAACCAACCTTCAAGCACGTTCATTCACCCCTAATAATTTGTATAGAATACTATAATTATAGCAGAGGATTGGCAAGCTTCAACCAAATTACCTAATTAATAACAAATTTAAGCCTTGAAGATACAATGGCATAGAGACAAATCCTAGAAGCATATATCTATGACAGGAAGAATTCTCTTTACCGAAAATCCTATTATGAGTAATTTGTCGGAAAAATCAGTTAAATGGACGAAAGTTAGGAATTGTCTATGAAAACAGCTGATAATTGCCCATTCTTCCCTTTGTCATTCCAGTATGCATCTGATATAAATAAGATACATTCTTTCTATTCGCATGCAAACTGGATGATATTCTCCGGAAGGAAAGCCTTTGGTCGTCGGTAACAATGTCAAATTGGAATCCACTATCTTTAAGGAGGCTACAAATTAATGGGTAAAAAAGTCCACAGACGCCGGGAAGTCAGACGATTACTGCGGGAAGAATTAAAGAAAATGGATTCTCTCACCAAACAATCTCCAACTGAACAAATTTCGACATTAGGGAATGAAAAGATCAGCTTATAAGCTGATCTTTTTTGCTGTCCTCCCTCTTTTTATTGCTCCCGAATCATCTTTTTAATGTTTCCCTCCAGAATAGGTGGGTATTAATGGTTGTGAGGCTGAATCAGCCAATAATAACCATTTATGGAGGGATTTGTTCATGTTTTTGCACAAAAAGGAGTTACAGTTCGAAGCTAAGCCTGAGAAATCTGACCCGCTATTAGCGAAACAAATCCAGGAGCTCATCGGCGGACAATTCGGTGAAATGTCTGTGATGATGCAGTACTTATTCCAAGGATGGAGTGTTAGAGGTGAAGGGAACCAGAAATATAAGGATTTAATCCTTGATATCGCCACGGAAGAAATCGGCCATGTTGAAATGCTGGTTACCCTTGTAGCGCGTCTATTGGACAAAGCACCAGTAGAGGACCAAGAAGCTGCTGCTAAAATGCCTGTCATTGGTGCGGCTTTATCCGGTATGAACCCGCAGCATGCGATTGTATCTGGTTTAGGGGCACGACCAGCTGATAGTGTCGGCAACCCATGGCAAGGCAGCTATATCATCTCAAGCGGAAACTTGCTAGCTGACTTCCGCGCCAACTTGAATGCTGAATCACAAGGAAGATTACAAGCTTGTCGCGTTTATGAAATGACAACAGACCAGGGAGTCAAGGATTTATTATCCGTCTTGATTGCCCGTGATTCTTACCACCAAAACATGTGGGCCGCTGCTATTGCGGAGCTTGAAGAGAAAGAAGGATTACTCGTACCAAGCACATTCCCGCGTGAAAAAGAACGTCTCGATCTAGCTTATTCCCTATACAATCATTCCGAAGGTGAATACAGCAGTGAAGGTTCTTGGGCAAATGGACAAGCATTGGATGGACAGGGAGAGCTTCGCTATGAGTCCACTCCTCCTGTGGAAGGCTCAATCCCGATGCTGAAAGCAGCACCACCTTCAACTCATAACACATTGCCAGCTGATAAGGATAAATCTATGATGTAAGAATATAAAGTCCAAAGAGGGCAGAAAATGGTTGAACTCAACCTTTCTGCCCTCTTTTTTGTTCTGTTGGTTCCCTGCTATTCTTGTAGACGAATGTGTTTGTTGTACTATGAAGATTTGGCACATTGTTTTAAAGAAGAGTGTTTAACTATTTATTGCCTATTTAAGCGGATACGAATTAAACGATTTTGTACAGCTCTAGCCGAACGCCCCATAACCTTTCCGATTTCCTTATGAGTCATTCCTTGAGAGTAATATAAATGCCAAATGCGTTCATCCTCTATCGCAGTCCATTTTTGTCTTTCTTTTAATGGACGGTTATAAAAATCACTCTTTCTCTGTTTGTCTACCCACGCCGGCTCAGGAACCAAAGAATGTTTCTCGATTTTCGAGAAGTTGATGACACACTTATTTTCCTCTGCCCAGGCCCAGAATTCCTGAATATCAATCAGTGAAAACGTCCTTTCTCTTGCATATGCCGTCCTATACGGCAGGCCTCTATCTTTCATCCAGCGATATACGGAACCTACGTCTATTTTCAGTGCTGCTGCCAGTTCATATGTGGTAATCCCAAGGCATTCTTTCGCCTTGGCCATACCGAGTCTATGCAGCCTCCTCATAAGCGAGTCTTTGTTTCGGCCAAGGCACCTGCCTATTTTCTCGAGCTCACACTTGCCATATGTATTAATGAGATACTCATCTTCCTCGGCAGTCCATTTACGGTAGGCAGGCTCCTTTAACTTCAGCACCTTTATCCTTTTATAAACAGAATTAACGGATTTATTGAGTTCTGCTGCTATTTCTTTGACTGACTTCGTTTTAACAGAACCTCGAAGGAATTGATCCTCTTTCTCTGTCCAGCGCTTTCTTTGCTGTGTCATAGCTCTCTCCTCCGGTTACTATTTTCTCATATTTTTTTTCCTTTGTTTCATAGCTGACACATTTGAAAGGTTTTGTAATCATTGAGCTGTGAGCTATCCTTCACAACCAAAGGAGAGAGATTCTAATGGAAAGATAAATAAAAAAAGAACCGCCAGGAATAGCGATTCAATAAGAAAAACCGCTGAGGGCTATAACAACCTCTCCAGCTGTTTTATTCTTCATTTTGTTACGTGTTGAGTCCATTCATCCAAACTCTTTTATCCCTTACTTTTATTCAATAAAAGAGGCTGGGACATAATGTATAAACGATCCTGAAAGACAAACGATAGCTTCTTTTATCTTAATAGACTTTGTAATATATAAGCGAGTTGCGTTGTAAGAATAAGTTCGTTCCATTACGCTGCGGGTACTCGCTTTCCACGGGGAGGAAGCGGAGCCTCCTCCGCTAATTATTCATAATGGTAGGCTGAATGAACAATCTATTGATTAAAAAACCTGAACTATTTGGCGTTATATTGGTTAAAATATCACTTAATGGTTCGGGTTTATCATTAACTGAACTACTTAAATCCCAGCTCCCTTTACCCATTGATATAGCCTTCTTCAGAACTACATCCCTTTATTAATGTCACTGTGAATACTTACTAGTTAGCTTCTGTGGTCTGCAGGTAATAACCCTCGCCCCTGGCTGTCCGCACAAACCTTTCACCAATTGCCATTCGTAAACGCCTAATATTGACTTCCACAGTATTCGTTTGTATACCTTCAGAGGATGAATAACCCCAGACTTGCTGGAGGATTTCTTCTTTTGTGATAGGGCGATTTTGATTTCTTGCTAAGTATACCAAGATGGCAAATGGCTTATCAGGAATGAATACCTTCTTTCCATTTACGTATGCCAATCGATTGATCAAATCAATTCGAATATCTCCAGCGATAATCTCAGTTTCATCATCCTTATCTTTCACAGAAACTAAACGCTCTTGTTCCCGAAAGAATGCTCTCAAAGTTGCCAACAGTATAGATAAATCATATGGTTTAGTAATATAATGAGCTGCTCCTGTCTCTAATCCTGCAACAACGTCAAATGTGTCACTGCGACCCGATATAAAGAAGTAGGGAGTAGGATTTACTTGATTAATGAGCCGAGCCACTTCCATTCCACTTGTGATTTGATTAAGAGCAGACACATTAAAGTTCTTCAACATGATGTCAAGCAGCAAGAGATCATACTTCTGCGCTATGCCCGCTTCCACGGCTTCTTCTCCTGTTTGAAAATAATCGACATTGTAACCTTCTCTTTTCAAAATCTCAAAGAGGGGCTCCCCTATATCTTTTTCATCATCTAAAAATAAGATGGAATACTTCATACTTAATTTTCACTCTTTCCTATTTTTTCTTCCTCTATTTCCGGAAAAACAACAATAAAGCTTGTTTCAACATTGTTTACTTTTTATAAGAATGTATCCACTGTACTCTTTTAATATCTTTTTAATGATATGGAATCCGATTTCAACACTTGATATATTATGGGCTCCTTAGTGCCGCTCAAATATCCGCTCTCGTTCATTCTCTGGTATGAAGACACCCTTATTTGTAACTTCTACAGCTACTTTATTGTTATCGCCATATATTGCAAAGTTTTATAATAGCAAAAAACCGTCCAAAAACGAACGGTTTTTTCAGCAAATATCTTTTCCTTTTTCTCTTTTGCTCTGTTAAATATAAATGTTGATTTTCGTTACAGGTGGCTGCTTTCCGCGGGGCGGTCGGGGAGCCTCCTCGACGCTTTCAGCGTCTGTGGGGTCTCCCCCTGTCCGCTGGTCCCGCAGGAGTCAGCCACCTTCCACTTCAATCAACGGCGCTAAGATATCAACACTAAACTTTAACTGAGCCTTCTCTATAAGCGATTAATTTATTCATCATACTTCTTTCAGTCACCTGACCTCGATAAATATCCATTAGCTTCATCTGTTTCTTTTGCTTTAGGAAATACAATAATGAAGCTAGTTTCCCCTAGTGATTGGCTTTCCACCAATATTTCACCGTTATATATATTCATTATTTTTTTCACAATATGAAGTCCAAGTCCTAATCCTGATGTATTTCGTGTATTACGAGCCCGGTAATACCGCTCGAATATGCGCTCTTTTTCTTCTTCCGGTATGCCAATACCCCAGTTAGTGACTTTTATAGCGACTTTCTGATCGAAGCGAGGCTCCTCTAAAATTCCTATAACTACCTGATTGGAATCAACTGAATACTTTGCTGCGTTTTCTAAAAGTATTCTCATAACAATTAAAAAGTGTTCTCGATGTACTCTTATGTATTTATCAGTCATTTCATCTGTTTGGATAAAATCCATATGTGGAAGTCGAGAATAAGCATGTTGGACCGCAAAATTTATAAGCTCTCTTACAGCATAGGTAGAGGATGGTCCCAGTGTTTTTGTGTCTTCTACCTTTGTCAAATCTGTAAATACCCTTAGAATGGCATCGACTTTCAATGTAGCTTTATCGATTCTTTCTAACAGTTTACTCAATTGTTCTTTATCTTCTGTTCCATAATAGCGGATTAAGTCTACAGATTGCTTAATCTCTGTTAGGTAAGAGGCCGTTTCATGAGATACGTCTTGAAATATATTTTTGTTAGCGACATACGTTTCTTGTGCACGGATATGTAAATTGATCAATATGTCGCTGACTTTCTCGAGTAACTTACCATGTTTTCGACCCACGTTAGTATATTTTTTAGAACCTGACACCGCTAATACTTTTTGCTGTTCCTCAATAACCTGCTCAAACTCCCTTAGCTTCATTAATTGTGTAATGTAGGCAACACCAACAACCGCAATATAAAGAAAAACAAAGGTTACTCCTCCATAAATCAGCGTATTATGAACCGGTTTAGCATAAAGTTCTGTTAGGTCTCGCTCAATAATAATTTTATCTTGATGACCTTCATGGTCTACATAGTAGGCTAATTTGTAAATCCAATGGTGTCCATCAGTCTGTTCTATTGCTATGCTATTTGGTGCAAGCAAGCCGCTTTCATATTTACCTTTTTCTTGTCTTGCTAAAACGTTAGCCCCAAATCGTATAAACTTCATTTTGATATAAGATTGCGTATCAATTACCCCGTCATATAAAACCTCATCCTCATTAACAAACACCTTGAGTTTGTCATTTTTAAAGGTGCGGTACCTGGGTAACACGCCACCTATCCTCACGCCCTCTTCTTCTCGATTATGCACACTGTCTTGCAGTAGTATGTCTTTTGTTTCTGATACAATTTTATCCGTACCTAGTATTTCTCTGCTGGTTTCACGATCGATATCGTTATCCAGTACGATAAACATGAATGGCAAATAAAAGAACAGAGTTATAAATAGTGATAGTAAAAGCATTCGAATAAAGGAAGAATATCGGTACTTGAAGTTTTTTCCCAAGATAAAAGCCCTTCCTTTCCAAGATCTTGCTCTTATTATCTATTCTAGAGCTCGATAATATACAAGAGTTCACCATCTCTCCTTAACCCTCATACAAGGATAATCATCTCTATGCATTAATGATTGAACTGCTTTTTGATACCTCTCCCTACAAACTTCCATTATTTCGTTACCCAGGGTATCGTTTCTAAATAAATCACCCAACAGATGGATTATCCCTTCAACTGGATAGTCTTCCAACTATCAGAAAAGTAAAGATATCAAGTACTTCATTTTCAAATTCATTGAAACAAAAAACATCATTTCTCACATATCTTCAAAATTAAACGAGGAGGTCGAATGCGCCTCCTCTTTCTTGTTAAGCTAGTTTTATCCTTTTAGGAGCAAGAATCCTGTAGTGAATCTTCTCCGAATTCGTATCTAAGAAGAATCTTACATTTTCCAGGTCTAAAACACTTGTTGATTCCTAAGGTCAACACAATCGGTTGTCCGATATACAGCCACTCGACTGAGATTCTTTCAGCTCTTTTATTTCGCCATGCAAAAAGGCAGAAATCATCATTCCTGCCTAATCAGACTTGATGATGACTTTTATTCTTCCGCCAGTGCGACCTCCAGCAAATCCCGAGAGGTTATGATGCCGTTAGGCTTTTCAGTCTCTTTGCCTGTGGCCGTAATGATAACAGCTTCAATCTTATCCTTCTTTTCATCATCATATATATCTTCGATTTCAAAAACTGTAGCATGCTGTGAAACAAACACAACTTCCTTCTCGTCTTTCTTATAGAGCTCCTTCACCTTTACCTGATTAAGATCGATCTTTGGATTATCAAATTGATTGGTCAGCCAGCTGATTATCTCTCTTGTCGTCAAAAGCCAAGAATACTTGTCCTCATTCGTATAAATCGGAAACCTCGTATGCCCTGTTTTCTTCATGCATGACAAGACATCCTTGACCCGATCATCTTCATAGAAATAATAGACCTCCTTCGATGAGATAGACAGGCCTGTCCTCGGCTCCTCGAATTCGGCAGCAATCCGTTCGATTTCCTCCACCACATCGAGATGAGGCTCTGCAATATAATAATCAATATCTATTTTTTCATGAACTATCGCATTGCGTAATTTGGCAAATTGACATAAATCATCTTTATAATGACGAATAAGCACGTGATTATGACCTTTATAAACAAGCTCTGTGAATTTATCGGTATCAGCCTGTTTGACCGTTTCTTTCAGTATTTTATGGATGCGATTAAACGCGGTTTCAAATCGTTCTGATAAGGTTAATTCCACCTTTGTTTTCCCCATGGATGACATCTCCTGTATTTTTTATCCTTTCTTTACCCACTCCCGTATAGGGATGAATCCATTTTTTCCTAAATAATCAAATGAGACTTGTGGAATTTAGTCGAAACAGGTAGATTATATGTATAAATGGTTCATAAATCCGCCATTTTTATTTTTCAAACCTTAGCGATTTGGTGCCCCTTTTTGCACCCATACACCACCGTTTATCCGGAGGTGTATTTTTTTATGGCTGTTTTCGTAAAGAATGTTGCTAATGCCATAAAAAAGAGACAGCTTTTTTGCCGCCTCCGTTATTGAGCTAAAGCCCCCTTTAGTTTCCGTAATGCTTTACACCAATTCAAAGATGATTTGAAGCACTACATACTACTGTATGCCAAGTGTATTAAAT
>NZ_PKOZ01000008.1 GCF_002946355.1 Pradoshia eiseniae | reverse complement strand
GCCCGATACAATATCGGACTCATTCTATGCGAGCTGCTTAAGGAAATAACTGTGTCTAACTTTTTGGGGTCACTTCAATCAAAGCTCTTGGTGATGAAAAACCTTCTATTTATAAATCTTCTTGCCTCTCTCTTTTTCAATAAAAATTGTTGCACCAAGCAGGACTAGGACAAAAACGACCAAAAACATTGGCAATAGCTTCATACTGAGTCCTTGGAACAATACTCCTAATAATGGAGGCAATACAGTTATGCCAGCATAACCAGCAGCTACCTGATACCCTATAATGGCACCAGAATCCCTTTTTCCAAACCTTCTCGGCGTTTCATGGATCATGGTCGGAAAAATGGCCGCACATCCTAGACCAATTAGGATAAATCCTCCATACAAGATACCGCCACTTCCAATCGCCACTATGAAAATCCCGATTAGAAGGATGATTTGACTAACAATCAGCAGCTTTTGGTTCGTCAGCCAAAAAGTAATAAAGCCAGAAATAATCCGTCCCACCGTTAAACTTGCGAAAAATACAGATATGATAAAGCTGGCGGTTACCGCAGATAATGATTTCTCTTCAATTAAGTAACTGCTCCCCCACAAAAATATCGTTCCTTCTAAACCAACATAAACCAAGAAAGATACTAGCGAAAATATAACCCCCGCTCGTTTCCAGATGGCTTGAACAGGAGCTTCACCCTCTTTAGATTCTTCCAATACTTTTTGCTGTTTTTGCTTCCAAAGAGGCAGTGAAAAGAAGAGAACGATAACGAGAGCCAATTGAATGCAGCCAATAATCCAATACCCGTTTCTCCAAGAGAAATGATTATTTAATACTACTCCCATAATAATCGGCCCTAATGTTGCGCCTACTCCCCAGAAGGCATGCAGCCAATTCATATGATGCGCCTTTAAGTTGGCAGCTACATAGTCATTTAAAGAGGTATCAATAGCGCCTGCCCCAAAACCTAAAGGCATTGCCAAAACAATTAAAAACAGGAAATTATGCGTAAACGCAAACCCCATCAAACCGATTGCAGTAAAGAGCACACTGCCTAAGATCAGCCTGCCGGTTCCTATCTTCCGAGAGATACGTGCAGTCTGCAAGCTAGAAATAACCGTACAAACCGCAACCGTCATTGAAATGATCCCAGCCGAACTGTAGGCTACATCAAACTCCCCTACCATCTCGGGCCAAGCCACCCCTAAAAGAGAATCAGGCAATCCTAAACTGATAAAAGCAGCATAAATGATAAATAAAAAAATAAACTGACGCATAGAGCGTTCCCCCGATAGAGTATGTATAAGAATTTTATTCACCGAGCATTACTTAAAGTGTAACAAAAAAATGGAGGAGCAGGAGTACTTTTCCTTGTTCTGGGGCCGTCAATTCCTTATCCCCCATCTTTTCGCATATCAAGGAGAATGCATAGATTAGCTTTTTAGTCGGGCCAAGCATTTCCCTCTATCTTAAAACTACTGCTTTTATATAAGAATATTTCCATATGACAAGGGAAATCTATGCAGAACGATTTTTACTAAAGGAGCAGGATTCATGAATCTTCAAAACGGGGAGTTTTATTGGCAAACAACACTTACACATCCTCCATCTTATCCGCCATTGGAAGAGGATATTTTTTGTGATGTTCTCATCATCGGAGGAGGAAGCTCAGGGGCTCAATGTGCTCACCTTTTAAGCGAAACAGACCTTAAGGTCGCTGTTGTCGATAAGCGACAGATTGGCACTGGCAGTACAATGGCGAACACCGCCCTTCTCCAATATCTAGGGGATAAGATGCTATTTGAGCTGATTCATACGTTTGGAGAGGAATCAGCCATTCATCATACGAAATTATGTGAACAAGCTATATCCGATATTGAGGATTCTTCCAAAAAAATTGATGTCGACCCTGAATTTAAACGAAGGGATAGCCTCTATTATGCCAGTGATTCACAAGGAGAGGAGAAGCTGCAAAAGGAGTATCATTTTTTAGCCAAGCACGGCTTTCAAGTGGATTTTCTGGACGAAAAACAAATTAAAGAGCGATACCCTTTCTCTAAGCAATCTGCCTTGTATATCCATAATGATGGAGAAATCAATCCATTCAAGTATAATCATAGTCTGCTGCAGACTGCCTCCAGGAAGGGTGTTCAAATATATGAGAACACCGAAATAAAAGGGAAGAAATTCACGAAGGAACACGCTATATTTTATACGAATCGTAATCATTCCATCACGGCAAAGCATGTCATTATTGCCGCAGGTTATGAAGGGCTTGAATTCAAAAAGGAGAAGGATTGCCTTTTAACCAGCTCCTATGCCGTCATCACCAAGCCGGTTGAGAATCTGCAGCAATCCGATTGGTATAAGCAAACATTAATCTGGGAGACGGCCCGCCCATACGTCTATATGCGGACAACCGCAGATAATAGAATCATCATTGGAGGGCTTGACGACAATACGACCTACCCGGAGGATCGTGATTCCAAAATCATCGCTAAGAAGAAAAAGCTAATAAAGGAATTTAATAAGCTTTTCCCTAATATACATGCAGAGCCTGAATATTATCTTGGAGCCTTCTATGGTGGGACACATGACGGACTCCCTCTAATTGGGCAGTACGAGGAATTCCCCCGTTGTCATTTCCTATTCGCCTACGGAGATAATGGACTTGTCTATAGCAGCATCTTGTCAAAAATAATCACGGAAATCATTAAAAACGGATCTCATCCAGACTTTGATTTATATAGTCATAATAGAAATTTAAGTCAATAGCATCAAGCACTTATATGCAAAAAGACAAAAACCGCTTTGGTTTTTGTCTTTTTCTTTTGGTAGCGTCCCAGGGAGAGCTTCGAACTCCCGAATATACACTTAGATGGCATATCCTCTGTCCAGCTGAGCGTTCTGAACTAAATTGAAAGAACAGTATCACTGTTCTCATTCAAAGTGCTTGAGTGAGTCTACAGAGCTTATTTAATGAGACACAGAGGATAGTAAGATTATTTCCCCAAAAGAAGGTTCCATAAGGATATTTCCCTTATGGATATGAGTATATTTTCATTGAAAATCTGCAATTGTCCAAGCTTATTTCACAGGAAAACATAACTTATACAATCCGGACTGCAAAAATATACTAAACAAAGGAGAATGTTAAATGGAACAAAATTTTAAGCAGCTTATGAAAACCGCTCAAAGCTACGATAGAAATGAAATCGAAAGAATACTCGGGGTCCTCCTGATTGTTGGAGCCATTAATGAAAAATTCGCTCTTGCCGAATTAATTAGAGCAGAAGCAGAAAAAATTGATGCTTTGACAGATCAATTCAAAAAAAATGATCATACTCCAGTAAATGCAGAACAGCTTGTCGCAGCTAATCAGTCAGCTGCTAATGTTTTCAATGGCTTAGGCAATGCCCTACAGCAAATTAACGAGCAAATCGAACAAGGAAAGAAACTGCTTTCCAAGAAATCTAATCATAAATCTAATCATAAATAACTATAAAATCACAATAGTACTGGTTTAATGCTGACCATTTAAAAAGCCCACTAGGATACGGAAATAGTCCGGATTCCATATCCCGGGCTTTTTTTTATGTATCAAGACTTCCGAGGCAGCCTGACTTCGTTTTCTGATCCGTATGTCAGCATTTCTGCTCAAAAAAGCCGGTAGCCTCGTTGCGAGATTACCGGCTGATGTAGTAGAAAAAGGCTCGGGACAGAAGAAAAAATCATAAAAGAAGCTATCAAATCGCATCTTGAATCATTTCAAAAAAATATAACAAGCGGAGTAAGTCATAATTTATATACTGACCGTTTCTCTAAGTAATATAAGAGATAAAAAACACCCTGAACTTTAATAAAAAGTTCAGGGTGTTTACGTTAGCGTCCCAGGAGAGATTCGAACTCCCGACCGACGGCTTAGAAGGCCGTTGCTCTATCCAGCTGAGCTACTGGGACATGATATGAAGTAATTGTTTTTCGTTTCTTTTTTGTCATCATCGCCTGACGACATTTATTATTATATATTGTGTTCACCGTTAAGTCAATAACTTTTTTGAAAAAGTTTTTTGCGTTTTTTTGGGTGAAGGAGAAGTGGAATCTCCTTCACCTACTATACAACTTTTTTGCGTTTTAGGAAAGGGTTGTTTTTAAACTCCAGTCTGGTAAATTATCCCCTTCAAGTGTGTAGAAATCAACGATTGCCTTCTTCCCTCGTTTCTCGAGGATGGCATATGTTTTGTACTTGCTGCCTTTTGGAAGACGGATACTGCCAGGGTTAATGAAAAGGCAGTCATCAATCTTTTCGGCACCGGCGATATGAGAATGACCGAAGCAGACGATGTCAGCTCCCACTTCTCTTGCCTTAAGGCTTACATTCAGCAGGGTAGATTTAACATTGAACAGATGCCCGTGTGTGACGAATATGGACCATGTATCAAAGCTGATGACACTTTCAGCCGGGAAATCATCGCCGAAGTCGCAGTTTCCTTGGACCGTGGCATAGGGCTTGATGACCTCATCCTCCTGTGACAGCTCAGAGTCGCCACAATGGATGAAGATGTCTACTTCATCCTTATGGCGGGCATATAACGTATGCAATTCATCATAGAGCCCATGGCTGTCACTGACAATCAATGCTTTCATCCGAGCTTCGCCTCCAATGCTTTTAAGGCATTGGCCCTGTGGCTGATTTTGTTCTTCACTGCTGGCTCAAGATTCGCCATGACTGTTTCCTTCTCCGGCACATAGAAGATAGGGTCATAGCCGAAGCCATACTCACCCTCTGGCTCGCGGGCAATATAGCCCTCACATGTTCCTGATACGGTGATGGTGCCGATTTCAGGACCGACCATCGCTATCGCACAATAAAATCTAGCTGTCCGTTTTTCGTCTGGAACATCTTTCATTTCTTCAAGAACCTTCTCATAGTTATCCTTATCATTCTTGGCTGGTCCTGCATAGCGCGCCGAATAAACGCCAGGGCGTCCGTCTAGTGCATCAATGACAAGTCCTGAGTCATCAGATAAGACGGTCATGTTCATTTGTTCAGAAATGGCTTTCGCCTTTAGGATAGCATTCTCCTCGAATGTAGTGCCCGTTTCTTCAACATCAATGGCATCCTCGATATCGAGCAATGTCAGCACCTTTATGCCCTTAGGGGCGAACAGCGCTTCAAACTCCTTCGCTTTCCCTTTATTCTTCGTTGCAATTAAAACAGTTTTCATAGTCCCTCTCCTCTCTAGATAAGAAGAAAAAGCGCAGAATCTACGCTTTTACTTGATTTTCTCAGCAATCGGCCCTAATGCTTCTTTTTGCGATTCGAATAATTGATTGATCCCTGCAGCCGCTAAATCAAGCAATTCATTTAATTGGGCACGCGTGAAGGTGGCTTCCTCGCCTGTTCCCTGTAATTCCACGAACTCTTCCGCTCCTGTCATGATGACATTCATGTCTACTAGGGCACGGGAATCCTCATGATAATTCAAGTCAAGAACGGCACCAAACTCCTCAATAATCCCTACGGATGTAGCTGCCAGGTAAGATTTAACCGGGAAGGAGGTGATTTTGCCTGCTTCCTGCAATTTGTGAAGGGCTAATGCCATAGCGACAAAAGCTCCAGTGATAGAGGCTGTGCGCGTGCCCCCATCAGCCTGGATAACATCGCAATCAATCCAGATTGTCTTCTCGCCTAGTGCCTCAAGATCAACAACCGCCCGGAGAGCTCGTCCGATCAAACGCTGGATTTCCATTGTTCTGCCGGTTACCTTGCCTTTCGTTGATTCCCTCATTGTCCGCTGCTCAGTCGCGCGCGGAAGCATGGAATACTCAGCCGTAATCCAGCCTTTCCCCTCGCCGCGCATAAATGGCGGTACTCTGTCATCCACGCTCGCTGTGCAAATGACCTTCGTATCACCGACTGAAATGAGCACAGAGCCTTCCGGATGCTTGATATAATTCGTTTCTATATGTACGGGCCTTAACTCCTCAATATTTCGACCATCAAATCTCATAATTACCTCCTAATTTGTTCCCATCATGCTAAGTTTAGCATACCCTTTTTTAATTAAAAAGCATCCGGTACAAAAGGCAGAAAAAAAGACAAGCCATTACACTGGCTTGCCCTCTCCCTCTTAATATTTACCCGTGTTCAAGCTTTCCGGACGAGAGACCGGCTCCGTTAATTTCTTGCCGTCCTCCTTCATCAAGTCATATTTCCCGTTCACTTGCACATCCACCTTATCGATACCTTTTTGCTCAGTCAAGGACAAGACGAGTTCATTTAGCAGATGCTCTGATACAATCTTCTCTTCCCCATCAAAGCTAGAATAGATGGACTCATTGAAGTTCAAGCTGACTACTCCATCCTTAATGCCTGGTTTATCCAACAGCTCTGTATCTGGCCTGAACTCGCTTACAAGTGGCGTAGAGTAGCCTGGTCCCTTGATCAGGCTCGCAAGGACGGCCTCTACATCCCCTTCCGAATTGCTGACCCGTTTTGTCACCGGCACATAATAGTAGTTATCTGTATCGCCTGCCATAAAGTAGACGGTTACAGGGCGCGTGTTCATGATATCACTTGATTCGGAGGTATCTGTATTAATCCCCATATTTCGTGAAGCATTACTTGGAATGACCGTTTTGTTGACCGGCATTTCATTTAGGGCAGTGCCCTCAATCTGCAGTTTCACATTCTTTACACCGTCAAATTGGGTCAATGTCCATGTGATAGCCTCTAAGATACTGGCCTCTTCTTCTGCCTTATATTCCTTAAATTCCTTCGAGAAGTCGACTGTCGCTACGCCGTCCTTAATCTCCACGCTGTTAATGGTTGTGTCAACCGGCAAGACGGCCTTGAATCCATTCGGGAGAATCTCGCTAACAGGACCATTGGTGACCATGTATTCGAGCGCTTGCTTTGCCTCATTTTCTGCATTTGGTAGGGTCAGCGTCTGTGGAACGACATAGCCATTCGCATCAATCAGGTATACCTCAGTTTGGTTTGTGCCCGTCTTCTCGCCGCTTTCCTCGGCTTTTCCTTTCTCCTCTTCCTCTACTGCTTCTTCTTCAGTTCCTTCCACCGTTCCATCCCCGGTTTCCGTTTCCACATTGACGGCTACCTCTGTCTCAGAGGAATCCTCTAAATATGCGATATCCTGCGGAGGGTCAATTTCTTCCTTCTTTTGAAAATCAAGCATCCCGCACCCTGATGCCAATGCGCTCGTCACCAGCAACGTCGCCGCTAATGCTGTTTTTGTTCGTTTAGGCATACGCCATACCTCCTAAGACTGTTTGTACTACATTTATACGAGGCTTGGCTCATTTTATGCCATTCTCCAGCAGAAAAAGTTTAGGGACGAAAAAACAAAAAACCTCCTTAATGGAGATTTTTTAATCAATTCTATTCAATTAATGATTCAAGCTTGGCATGCTCGACAGTCTCGACCGTTTCCCCGAGCCATGAATAAGCAATGGATTTAAAAATTCTTCTTGATCCTGTCGTATAAAAACGGTAGGAAGGATGGTCATTAGCCATGTTCAACATTCCGGAATGCTCAAGCAGCACGCTCGCTTCCCTGGCTGTTTCCTCACCCGATGAGATGACCGTGACATAGGAGCCCATATAATTAGAAATAGGCTCCTTCAATAATGGATAATGGGTGCATCCGAGAATCAATGTATCCATGCTGCGGTTCTTAAGCGGCTTCAGCGTTTCCGCGACAATCTTCTTCGCTATTGAACTGTTCCACTCCCCGCTCTCAACTAACGGGACAAATTTGGGGCAGGCCAAAGATTCGAGATGCACTTTCGGATGTATGCTTAATAAAGCTTTATTATAAGCCTTGCTTTTGATCGTGCCTGCTGTGCCAATGATACCGATATTTCTATTTTTAGAGACATCAATGGCTGCACGGGCACCCGGCTGGATGACTCCGAGGACAGGTATCGGAAGCTTCTCCCTCATCTCCTCCAACACGGCAGCAGTCGCTGTATTGCAAGCTATGATAAGCATTTTGATATTATGCTCAAGCAGGAAATTAGCCATTTCCCACGTATATTTTCGAACTTCCTCCATCGGGCGCGGCCCATACGGACATCTGGCCGTATCTCCCAAGTAGATTAAGTTTTCATTAGGGAGCTGCCGGATAAACTCCTTCAGTACCGTTAAACCGCCAACCCCCGAGTCAATAAGACCGATTGGGTTCTGTCTGTCCACTTCATATCGCCTCTATCTACATTATGCATTTCTCTATCAATCACCGAATTCATGCAAATAAACCCGGACTCTGTTTACTTTATCATTTGTCCGAGATTTTTCCAACCCATGTAAATCACAAAAAAAGAGAGCAGCGGCATGAATTTCATCCCCCTTAAGGCTATTGCCATTAGGTAAGCTGAAAAAAACCTCTGCTCTTTCATTATATGGACTCATCTGGTTTTGAACTAGTACCGTTTACTCCATTTAGTAAAGAGGGTCTTTTCAGCTTTTACAGCTCCAGCTCACCCATCCGAAGTAGTTCAACGACCGCTTGTGAACGGCCCTTTACGCCCAATTTTTGCATCGCATTGGATATGTGATTTCTCACGGTTTTCTCACTAATGAATAAATCCTTGGCGATTTCTTTCGTGGTTTTGTCCTGTACCAATAACTCAAATACTTCTCTTTCTCTTTTTGTGAGTAAAGGCTTGTGAGTGAAATCGTTCTCCTTCAACTATTGTAACCCTCCTTGCTGCCAGCCATAACCTTAGGATTGGGTATATATTTAGTCAAAATAGTGTATGTGATTGGTTGATAAGGAGTGACTATTTTACAAAACCTCTTCAAGCTTTTTCCGCACTGGCCGGAGATCGCTGAAACAATTCCTTCATCTCATCCGTCCAAGCGACAGGTTTACCTGTATTTCTTGAGATTTGAACGACGGTCCCGCGTCCGACAAAGCACGGAGTCCCATCTTCTCTCATCCCTAAATAATGTATATCAACAGAGGAATTGCCGACAGAAGCTGCTTTCACCATGATAGTAATATTCTCATCAAAGAAAACTTGACGTAAGTAATCACATTGCAGATCAGCAACAACAGGTATGGTTTCATTCTTTGTGTCCACCCAATCCTGCATGAATCCCAAGCTTTTAAAATATTCAATCCTTGCTTGTTCGAAGTACGTGAATGGAACAGTGTTATTCAGGTGGCCGAACATATCTGTTTCAGAAAATCTGACCTTAATTGGATAGCGGAAGGAGAAGCCCTCCATCCATTCTTTCATATCCGTAATATAACCAATCTTGCCCATGCTATTTGCCCCTCTCCATAAATGAATGACTATTCATTCATTATATATAAAAACCGACAAAAATGTAATTATTTTTACAATTAAGAGGCAGCATACAGCTATAAAGGGATGTAAACCTAGTCTATGCAGACGGCACGCTTTGCAATAGCAAAAGAAAACGACAGTTTATCCCTCCTATTCGAGACAAG
Source organism: Pradoshia eiseniae (assembly GCF_002946355.1). Lineage (NCBI taxonomy): Bacteria > Bacillati > Bacillota > Bacilli > Caryophanales > Bacillaceae > Pradoshia > Pradoshia eiseniae. The sequence goes on along the minus strand of NZ_PKOZ01000008.1, from coordinate 147,611 downwards.
CCCCTAAAAACAAATGACTTCAGAATAAAAGCTATTCTGAAGTCATTTTGTCTATCCTATAAGCTACTTGGCTGTGATTGATTAAATCTGGTCGCTTCCAAACATGTTTTTGAAAGCCTGCAAATTTGTATCACGGTTTAGAGCCGCGATGGAAGTTGTCAACGGAATGCCTTTCGGGCAAACTTGAACACAGTTTTGAGAGTTACCGCAATCCTGGATTCCTCCGTCTCCCATTAGGGCATTTAGACGCTCTGCTTTATGCATCGCACCTGTTGGATGGGCATTGAACAAACGAACTTGAGATACCGGAGCTGGTCCAATGAAATTGGAGTTGCTGTTTACATTCGGACAAGCTTCAAGGCACACACCGCATGTCATACATTTGGACAATTCATAGGCCCATTGGCGTTTCTTCTCTGCCATACGAGGTCCTGGTCCTAAATCATATGTTCCATCGATTGGAATCCAGGCTTTTACTTTCTTCAAGGAATCGAACATTCTGCTTCTGTCTACCTGAAGGTCACGGATGACCGGGAATGTACGCATTGGCTCAAGCACGATTGGCTGCTCGAGTTTATCGACTAGTGCCGTACAAGATTGACGCGGTCTGCCATTGATGACCATGGAGCAGGCTCCGCACACTTCCTCAAGACAGTTCATATCCCAAGTGACAGGACTCGTTTCCTTGCCGTCCTTCGTCACTGGATTACGACGAATTTCCATTAAGGCAGAGATGACATTCATATTCTGGCGATAAGGCAGCTCGAATTCTTCAAAATATGGTTCAGAGTCCGGGTTGTCTTGGCGCTGTATCTTAAACAGTACTTTACTTTGTTCAGCCATGATTAATTGGCCCCCTTACTCTTAGAATAGTCTCGCTTCCGTGGCTTGATTAACGATACATCTATATCTTCATAATAAATATTCGGTGCAGATTTGCTGTCAACGAAGTCAGCCATCGTAGTCTTCATGAACTCTTCATCATTACGCTCTGGGAAATCTGGCTTGTAATGAGCTCCACGGCTTTCATCACGTTTAAGGGCTCCCAGTGTAATAACACGGGCTAATTGCAGCATATTGAATAACTGACGTGTGAAGGATGCGCCTTGGTTACTCCATTTTGCCGTATCATGAATGTTGATATTTTCCCATCTTTCCATCAGCTCTTGGATCTTATTATCTGTTTCTTGGAGTTTATCATTATAGCGAACAACCGTCACATTATCCGTCATCCATTCGCCTAATTCCTTGTGAAGAGAATAAGCATTCTCTGTACCCTTCATAGACAGGATGTGATTCCATTTCTCTGTTTGTTCAAACACATGATTATCATAGAGGGAATCAGGCAATGAATCTGCACTTGTAGCTAGTCCATTGACATAACGAACCGCACTTGGGCCCGCGACGCTTCCGCCGTAAATCGCAGATAACAGGGAGTTCGCACCTAAGCGGTTTGCTCCGTGCTGAGAATAGTCGCATTCGCCGGCAGCGAATAAGCCTGGTATGTTCGTCATTTGATCCATGTCTATCCATAAGCCGCCCATCGAATAGTGAACAGCCGGGAAAATTTTCATTGGAAGCTTGCGTGGGTCATCCCCTGTGAATTTCTCATAAATTTCAATGATTCCGCCAAGTTTAATATCCAATTCCTTCGGATCCTTATGAGATAGATCGAGGTAAACCATGTTCTCGCCGTTGATGCCTAATTTCTGGTTTACGCACACATCAAAGATTTCACGTGTGGCGATATCCCGAGGCACAAGATTACCATAGGCTGGATATTTCTCTTCAAGGAAATACCAAGGTTTTCCGTCTTTGTAGGTCCAAATACGACCACCCTCACCACGGGCAGACTCACTCATCAAGCGGAGCTTATCATCTCCTGGAATAGCTGTAGGGTGAATCTGAATGAATTCTCCATTTGCATAGGTTGCTCCCTGTTGATAAACAATCGCTGCAGCAGATCCTGTGTTAATGATGGAATTCGTAGATTTACCAAAAATGATTCCAGGACCGCCTGTTGCCATGATGACGGCATCCGCACGGAATGCTTGAATGTCTGAAGACACAAGGTTTTGGGCTACGATTCCGCGGCAAACCTTCTCATCGTCAAGAACGGCGCCAAGGAATTCCCAGCCTTCATATTTCTGAACAAGACCCGCTACTTCATATCGGCGCACCTGCTCATCTAATGCATATAATAATTGCTGGCCAGTTGTTGCCCCAGCAAATGCTGTTCTATGATATTGTGTACCCCCGAAGCGTCTGAAATCAAGCAATCCCTCCGGTGTACGGTTAAACATTACCCCCATACGGTCGAACATATGAATGATGGACGGTGCCGCATCACACATCGCTTTAACTTGAGGCTGGTTAGCCAAGAAGTCACCACCGTATACCGTATCATCAAAATGTTCCCAAGGTGAATCCCCTTCACCCTTTGTATTTACCGCACCATTAATGCCGCCTTGCGCACAAACGGAGTGGGAGCGTTTGACGGGTACGACTGAAAAAAGTTCTACTTTATGTCCAACTTCGGCGATTTTGATAGTAGCCATCAATCCAGCTAGACCACCGCCGACTACGATTATATTCCCTTTACTCATAAACCGACCCTCTCCTTATTTAACTTGCAGGTATTAAACTGCTAAGCTATCTTTTGTCATTAAGCCATGTTGATAAACGCTAGCAGAGTGCGGACAGACATTACAGCCAAGATTACAAATACACCTACTGTGATATATGTAAAAATCCGTTGAGATTTTGGCGTTACAATAAGTCCCCATCTTACTGCAAATGACCATAATCCATTGGCAAAATGGAAAATAGCAGACAACACACCGACCATATAGAACACAACCATAAATGGACTAGATAAAATATCAACCATCATATTGGAATCGACATGTGCCCCAAAGAACACTTGAATTCTCGTCTCCCAAACATGCCAAACAATGAATACGACCGTAATAAGTCCTGTGATTCTTTGCAAAGCAAACATCCAGTTACGGAAGTAGCTATAGCTGCCAACAGAATATTTCGCCGTAAATGCAATATAGATTCCGTAAACAGCATGATAAAGTATCGGCAATGCGATGATAAAGACCTCAAGTGCTGTCCTGAAAGGCAATGCCTCCATAAAAGCAGCTGCCTTGTTAAAGGCTTCAGGCCCCCTGGTTGCAAAATTATTAATTACCAGATGCTGTATTAAAAACAGCCCTACTGGCAATACCCCTAGTAAAGAATGCAACCTGCGATAGTTAAACTCGCGATGACTCTCCATTTGTTTACCCCTCCCTCTTATAATGAAAAAATGTATGGATAGCTAGCGCGCTTTTACAGTACAAGCAAACCATCTATCCTTCAATAATTGCTGCAGATTCTCTTTTATGCCGCAATCATCTCTCCTATTCTCCCAATAATAGACAATATTTTTCTGCTGGATTAACGGGTGAATAGTATTAAAACAAATAAAATTCCACATATTCTTACAACTATGTGACGGTTATATTTTACTCCTATTATTAGAACAGCGTCAAGAAAACGGATACAACCATTCTCCTTATTTATCAAAAAAGGTTTAAATTTGGAAATGTATATTTATAAATCAAAAATATCGGGCCAGATGATGGAAATTGATATTTACAGTTGCAAGAGATACCCTATATGAAGCTATAATGTTAATAAGAAAGAGGGGAGACCATGGCAAAAGAAGAGAAAATGGAAGAAACAGAAACTGCGCCCTCCATTGAAAATGGACCGCTAATACCAGCCTTTGGCTATGAATTAATCAGGGAATTTCTATTAGAAGACTTGTTAGGAAAAGAGGGACCGCAGCTGCTATACTGGGCTGGCAAGCAACTAGGAAGAAGGTTCCCGCTTTCTACAATAGATGAGACGATTGCTTTCTTTAAGGATGCCGGATGGGGAGATCTCCGAATCTTAAAGGAATCAAAGGACGAAATAAAATGGGAATTATCAGGAGAGTTGATTCAGCGAAGATATGCCATCAACGAACAGGCCAACTTTCAATTAGAGGCCGGTTTCTTGGCATACCAGCTTGAGAATATGAAAAAGGCTGTATCAGAGACATATGAGGAGCAGAAAAAAAGAGCCAGCATCGTCTATTTCACTGTCAAAACCGATACGAAAGATATGCTGTAAATCCTATAAAGGGTAAGCCCGCCAAGAATCTTGGCGGGCTTTATTTTTCTTCATCTAATTTTTCCTTTAAGGCTATTGCACTGGCTTCCGGTATTCCGAGGCCAGTAAAATCAGACAAGTCTGCTTCCTTCATCTTTTTCAAGGATCCAAAATGCTTCAGCAGTAGCTTCTTCCGCTTCTCCCCGATTCCCGGGATACCATCAAGCGTGGATTGGAAGGTGGATTTCCCTCTTGTTTGCCGATGGAAAGTAATCGCAAAACGGTGTACTTCATCCTGTATCCGCTGCAATAAATAAAATTCCTGACTCGTGCGTCCAAGCGGGATGATTTGAAGCGGATTTCCATAAAGCAATTGCGATGTCCGGTGTTTGTCGTCCTTCGCTAGCCCCGCAACCGGAATCTCAAGCCCATACTCATCCTCTACTACTTCACGAACCGCCTCGATATGACCCTTCCCTCCATCAACGATAATTAAGTCAGGAAGAGGCAAGTTCTCGCGCAGCACTCTAGCATATCGCCTTCTGACAACTTCACGCATCGATTCATAATCATTCGGACCTTGCACGGTCTTGATTTTATATTTCCTGTACTCATTGCGGGCCGGCTTCCCATCGATGAACGTAATCATCGCCGAAACGGGATCTACTCCTTGAATATTGGAATTATCGAAAGCTTCAATGCGATGGGGTGTATAAATACCCATAGCCTCTCCTAAATTCTCAACTGCCTTAATTGTCCTCTCCTCATCTCGTTCTATTAACGAGAATTTTTCTTGGAGGGCAATCCGGGCATTCTTCACGGCCAGCTTGACCAAGTCCTTCTTCTGCCCTCTCTTCGGCTGTGTCACTTTCACGTTTAGAAGACCTTCAGCCAGCTCAAGGTCCACATCATCTGTCAGCAGAATTTCCTGCGGCTTAAAATGATTTGGCTGCTCATAGAATTGGCCTAGGAAAGTCAGCAGCTCCTCTGCCGGGTCATCAAAGAACGGGAATAAGGAAACGTCTCGCTCAATCAATTTGCCTTGACGGACAAAGAATACCTGAACGCACATCCATCCCTTATCGACGGCATAGCCAAAAACATCACGATCGGCTAAATCACTGAACTCGACCTTTTGCTTCTCCATCGTTGCTTCAATATGCGAAATTTGGTCACGATATTCCTTTGCCCGTTCAAAGTCGAGCTCCTCTGATGCCTTCAGCATATTCTCATGCAGTTCCTTCTTGATTTCTTTATAGCCCCCATTTAGAAAACGGATAATCTGCTCTGTCATTTCCTTATACGTTTCTTCCTTAACAGGCTTCTCGCAAGGGGCAAGGCATTGGCCAATATGATAGTATAGGCAAACCTTTGAAGGCAACGTCGTACATTTGCGAAGCGGATAGAGACGATCAAGCAGCTTTTTCGTTTCATTCGCCGCATACACATTCGGATAAGGACCAAAATATTTCCCCTTATCCTTCTTCACATTACGGGTTATGATCAAACGCGGATGGCGCTCCGACGTAATCTTAATAAACGGGAAGCTCTTGTCATCCTTTAGCATGATATTGTATTTTGGATCATATTTCTTTATGAGGTTCATCTCCAGGATGAGCGCCTCCATATTGGAACTGGTGACAATGTATTCAAAATCCTCTATCTCAGCAACAAGCCGCTGGGTCTTTCCATCATGCGAACCTGTGAAATAGGAGCGCACCCTGTTCTTCAGCACCTTCGCCTTACCTACATATATCACGACCCCTTGACGGTCCTTCATTAAATAACAGCCAGGCTGATCAGGCAAAAGTGCCAGTTTATCTTTTATATGCTGCTTCAAAAAGGGTTCCCCCTCTGGTTATAATTTCGTTTCAGGCTAACATCACGGCATCACCTGATTAATCTGCTAATGAAATGCACCGAGAATACTTTATATTATATACCTTTATTTAGGAGTCTTACATAAGAAAAAGACCCCGGCTGCACCGAAGTCTTTCTTCATTTATTAAGCGTGTTTAGAAATTAAGTTAACGAGCGCTTCTTTTGGCTGGAAGCCGATTACTTTATCCACAACTTCGCCATCTTTGAAGAGGACAAGCGTCGGAATGCTCATAACACCGAATTTAACGGCTGTTTCTTGGTTCTCATCAACGTCTAATTTGACGATTTTCACTTTGTCAGAAAGCTCTGCGTCGATTTCTTCCAATACAGGTGCAATCATTTTACAAGGTCCGCACCAAGGAGCCCAAAAATCAGCTAAAACCAAGCCTTCGCCTGTTTCAGTTACAAACGTTTGATCCGTAACATTAGAAATTGCCATATTTATTAACCTCCTAAATACTACATAAAGTATAACTCTAAGTGGAGTATACCACTGATTATTATAGGATGCTACTGTATTGCTCGATTATCCACAGGTTGAAAATGTTTCCGGACTCCATGAAAAAAAGCCGGCAAATTGGGCCGGCCTTTAAGATGAAATCAGGATTTGACAAGCAAGGCTTTAATTTCTTCCGTTAATAGCGGTACGACCTCAAAAAGGTCACCTACGATTCCGTAATCCGCCACTTTAAAGATGTTCGCTTCAGGATCCTTGTTAATGGCGACGATAACCTTGGAGTTAGACATACCGGCTAAATGCTGGATGGCTCCAGAGATTCCGCACGCAATATATAAATCAGGTGTAACGACTTTACCGGTTTGACCAATTTGAAGCGCATAATCGCAATAATCAGCATCACAAGCCCCGCGAGAAGCACCAACGGCACCGCCAAGCACATCAGCCAGCTCCTTCAATGGTTCAAACCCTTCGGCGCTCTTCACGCCGCGTCCGCCGGCCACGATGACTTTCGCCTCGGAAAGGTCCACTCCTTCTGTAGCCTTTCTCAACACCTCTTTAATGACCGTGCGCAAATCTTTTATATCAACAGATAAAGATTGGACATCCCCTGAACGTGAAGCATCATGCTCAAGCGGATCAATATTATTAGGACGGATCGTAGCGAAGACGATTCCTTCCGTCACAATTCTCTTCTCAAATGCCTTCCCTGAATAGATTGGGCGAGTAAATACGATGTTCCCGCCTGCTTCCTCAACAGCAATTGCATCAGAAATTAATCCGGATCCTAATTTGCCAGCTACGCGCGGCGCAAGATCCTTTCCTAATGATGTATGTCCCAAAATGATTCCTTCTGGATTCTCTTGGTCTATAACAGCCATTAAGGCTTGAGTATATCCATCAGAAGAATACTGTTTAAGCTGTTCATTCTCAACTACGATCACGCGGTCTGCTCCATAATGAATCAATTCTTTGCCTGCCTCAGCCACTGCTTCCCCGAATACGACGCCAACCACTTCACCGCCCTCAGCAACTGTCTTTGCTGCAGCGACCGCTTCAAAGGATACATTACGTAGAGAAGAATCTCTTGTTTCTCCTAAAACGATAACTTTTCTGGACATAATTTTACCTCCCGTTATTTTCCCTTTATGTTCGTTGCCTTAAATGTTAGATGACTTTCGCTTCAGAGCGGAGCAATTGCACTAGCTCTTTCACTTGATCTGGAATCTCCCCTTGAAGAACCTTGCCTGCCTCTTTTTGTGCCGGCAAATAAATTTCGATGCTCTTCGTTTTTGCTTCCACATCGTCCTCTTCTAAATCCAAATCATCGAGCTCCAGCTCTTCAAGCGGCTTCTTCTTCGCTTTCATGATTCCCGGCAGGGAAGGATAACGAGGTTCGTTCAACCCTTGCTGGGCTGTAATTAATAATGGCAGTGATGTTTCGATGATTTCTGAATCCCCTTCGACATCCTTGGTAACGGTTACATTTTCACCATTAATCTCAAGCTTTGTCACAGTTGTGACATAAGGGATATCAAGCAAACCAGCTACACGCGGGCCGACTTGTCCAGAACCTCCGTCGATAGCGACGTTTCCGCCAATGATTAAGTCTACTTCTTGTTCTTTCAAATATTCAGACAGAATCTTTGCTGTTGTATATTGATCCCCATCTTCAACATCATCCTCAATGTTGATCAGGACTGCTTTATCTGCTCCCATAGCGAGTGCTGTACGAAGTTCTTTCTCTGCATCTTCTCCGCCAACCGTCACAACGGTTACTTCACCACCTTGTGCATCGCGCACTTGGATGGCTTCCTCTACCGCATATTCATCATAAGGGTTAATGATAAATTCTGCCCCATCTTCCTGAATGCGGCCATTTGATAAGGAAATCTTTTCTTCTGTATCAAATGTTCTTTTCAACAAAACATAGATATTCATGTAAGGCCCTCCTAATTGTTCGTATGAAATATGAAGATAAAGCTGTCATGTTGTATATAAACTTTCAGCTGGAAAGACCAGCCAAAATGCTGTTAATGACATTATTCGCTATTAGGTGCTTATTTTCCTTCAAACACAGGTGTCCGTTTTTCGATAAATGCTGTGATGCCTTCTTTCGCATCCTGTGTTCCGAAGATTTCGCCAAAATAATCAGCTTCTTTTTTTACACCCTCGTAGAAGCGTTCATGCTTCCCATAATTGATTAGCTGAATCGTCTTCTCCAGTGCAATCGGGCTTTTCTTCGCGATTGTTTCAGCAATCTGTTTCACTGAATCCATAAGCTCTTCTTCCTTGAAAGCCTTATTGGCTATTCCCCATGCGACAGCATCAAGTCCGGTAATAGGTTGAGAGGTAAACATCATCTCAGCAGCTTTTGCTGCTCCTGCAAACCTCGTCAATCGCTGGGTGCCGGCATATCCCGGAATCAAACCTAGCTGCAGCTCAGGCAGCCCAAGCTTCGCCGTCTCTGCCACATAACGCAAATGACAGGCCAGGGCAAGCTCTAAGCCGCCGCCGAGCGCCGCTCCATGAATGCTTGCAATGACCGGCTTTTTGAATGTTTCGATTCTTTCAAACAGCTCTTGCCCCTTCACAGAGAGCTTTGAAAATGCCGCTTCGGATTCCACAGTCGTGAACTCCTTAATATCAGCCCCAGCCGAGAAAAATCTTCCTTCCCCATAGAGAACCACTGCCCTGATATCATCCTGCTCTTCAATCAAGTCAAGCATGGACGATAAATCCTGAAGTAATTCTGATGCCAAGGCATTGGCAGGCGGCCTAGTAATTGCTACATAGGCCACCTGTCCTTCCTTGTGCAAATGTAAAGTGTTCATACTAGCCATCTGCCCCTTTACTTTACGATTTTGGCGCCAAGACCTTTGATGATAAGCTCATGCACAGGCCCAGCCTGCTCCACGAGATTGTATTTCTGCTCATTCATCACCCAGGTCGTGACAATCTCATCCAAAGTCCCAAATACCATATGCCTTGCCAGACGGACATCAAGGTCTTCATGAAACTCACCTTGCTCCACACCGGCAATGAGAATGGAATCAACAAGCTTTAAATACCCCTTCAAGACATCATTGATTTTGTACCGAATCTCTTTATTAGATTGTCTTAGTTCCAGCTGGGTGACAATGGCCAAATGCTTGTCCTCAAAGAGAATTTCGAAATGCTTCCTAATAAGGACAAGCATTTTTTCCTTTGCACTTGTCACCCGAGCCATTTCTTCATCAATATTAGAGATAAAGACTCCGAGTTTTTCTTGGAACATCGAAATCAAAATATCCTCTTTGTTTTTAAAATATAAATAAATGGTCCCATCTGCCACGCCCGCTTGTTTTGCAATCTTGGAGACTTGTGCTTGATGGTAGCCGTTCTCTGCTATCACTACGACGGCTGCATCAATAATCTGTTTGTATTTTGGGCGATCCTTCTTCATCGTGCGTCCTCCTCCAACAAAAATGAATGAATCATCATTCATAATTTTATATTAGTAGCCAATTGGAGGAAAGTCAAGAAAAAACCAGTAATTATAGCTTATGCCTCTTTTTTATCGTTGGCAAGTTTTTGTCTCTCTTCTTCAACTAAAGCTCGGCGCAGGATTTTACCGATAGCCGTCTTGGGCAGTTCATCACGGAACTCATATAAGCGCGGCACCTTAAAGGCAGCTAAATGCTTGCGGCAATATTCATTTAATTCCTGTTCCGTCACTTCAGCATTTTCCTTTAGTACAACATAGGCTTTTACCGTTTCTCCGCGATATGGATCTGGAACCCCGGCAACAACTACCTCCTGGACTGCCTTATGCTCATACAGCACTTCTTCAATTTCACGCGGATATATATTGAATCCGCCAGCGATGATCATATCCTTCTTGCGGTCGACCACATAGAAGTAACCTTCCTCATCCATATAGCCCATGTCACCCGTCAAAAGCCAGCCATTGGCGAAAGTGCTTTCGGTTTCTTCTGGACGATTCCAATAGCCTTTCATCACCTGCGGCCCTTTAATGCCGATTTCTCCAATTTCTCCGACAGGCAGCGGTTCATGATTCTCTGCGGATAAAACGGCGACGTCTGTACTCGGCCATGGCAAGCCAATGCTTCCCTTCTTGCGCGGTCCGTCCCACAGGAGATTTGCATGTGTCACCGGAGATGTCTCCGTTAGTCCGTATCCCTCGACCAGCTTTCCGCCCGTCACTTTTTCAAACTCCTCCTGAACCTCGACAGGCAATGCCGCGGATCCGCTAATGCAGGAATCTATGGAGGATAAATCATATTTCGCGATGTCCGGATGATTCAAAAGACCAATATACATCGTTGGCGCTCCTGGGAATAGCGTTGGACGCTGCTTCTGAATCGCCTTTAATGTATCCGTTGCATTAAACTTTGGCAGGATGATCATCTTATGTCCCTTCATGACGGATAAGATTAAGACGGTCGTCATTCCATATACATGGAAGAATGGCAATAAAGCAAGCACCCTTTCTTCCCCTTCTTTATACTTATACAGCCATGCATCACACATCTTCGTATTGGCAACAAGATTATTATGCGTCAGCATGACTCCCTTAGGGAAGCCTGTCGTTCCTCCAGTGTATTGGAGCAAGGCTAAGTCCTTTTCCGGGTCGCCCTCATAATTGATTTCCTCTTTTGAAGCCGCTTTCAAAATTTCCGTAAACAAATGATGATTACCCTCATGGTTGACCTTCACGACGATACCGTATTCTCTCTTTTGGATAAATGGATAGATTAAGTTTTTCGGGAATGGCAAAAAGTCTTTGATGGCTGTGACGATGATGTGCTCAACACTTGTGTTCTTAACGGCACTTGAAACACGGGGGAAAAGAATATCGAGTGTAAGGATGACCTTTGCGCCGGAATCCTGCATCTGGTACTCCACTTCTCGTTCCATATAAAGCGGGTTTGTCTGAACAACAATAGCTCCAGTCATCAAGGTACCATAATATGCGATGACCCCTTGAGGCAAATTCGGCAGCATGATTGCCACTCGGTCTCCCTTTTCCACGCCAATGCTCTTCAGGTAATGCGCGAATTGCAAGGCATGTTCATACAGCTTCTGATAGGTCATTTCTGCGCCCATAAAATGAAGAGCATTCTTCATGGGATATTTCCGAGCTGACTCCTTTAAATAATCAGGGATTAAATTCTGTCCATACTCGATGCTTTTCGGGATTTCTTTTGGATATTGCTTATGCCATGGTTTTTCTTCTAACATTGTAAAAACCTCCCTAAAAAAGCTATTTTTCCTATTTAATTATAGTATAGTGAGAATAGTATGACAATATTTTACGGAAAACGACCAGTCAAAAGTCTCATATTTAAAGAAAAATCGATAAATCACATGACAAAATAGAGAAATTTCAGCAAGACAGAAAGAATGAAAGGTTGTGAAGCCAGCTTTTCATGGCACGTACACGAAAGGGGCTGGAAAGATGAACAAAGAAACGGTGATTGATACATTTAACTATTATTCCATATGGCTTTGCCTATTAGATTCTATGGAAGAAGAGACTTGGACTATGCCTATTGGATTAGATAAATGGTCATGTCGAGAAATCATTGCCCATATAATGAATTGGGATAAGCATCTTCTTTCGGCTGTCATCCCTTCTATCAAGGATGAAGAGGGCATGCACTTTCCCGATTTTGACCCATTTAATGAGATGGCCGCAAATTATGCGAGGTCAGGCATTTCTAAAAATGAGCTCCTCCACGAAGCGAAGAAAACTAGAAAACAGCTTATATCCGTATTGAACGAATTACCTGATGAACAGCTATATCGGCCAGCCTCTTCCAATGGGCAAACCCATTGCCCTCACACAGGCACACCTTATTCGCTCCTTTATATCATCCTGGAATTCACCTATCATGATCGTCATCATCAAAAACAGATTGAGGATTTTTGGGGGAATCCGCCCATATACATTAAACAGGCGGACGAAGAAAATATTGAAGGTATTTCTCATCTATTTGACTTATACAGAGTGTTTTATGAACAACTCTCTGATCGCGCAGGTGCGAAGACCTTTTTGAAGGAGCGTTTAGAAAAAGAGGAATCTGTCATCTTTTTCGCTGCCGATTTGCAGGGCTATCTCGGCTTCGTCCAGCTCTATCCAACATTTTCATCCATATCCATGCAAAGGGCCTGGGTACTGAATGATCTATATGTTCTAACCGGCGCTAGGAATAGAGGGGTTGGCTCCTTGCTTTTGAATCATGCACAAGAGTTTGCCATCCAAACAGGAGCGAAGGGGATTAGCTTAAGTACAGCCATTGCCAACGAAACCGCCAAGCGTCTTTACAGGAAACACGGCTATGCAGAGGATACTCATTTCAGCCATTATGAGCTAGTATTGACGGGTAAAGAAGACTAACAAAAAACACCCTATGGAAGACAAATCAATGTCTGTTTTCCATAAGGTGTTTCATTTTCAGGCAATCAATGTTACATAGATGATTCCCACAAGAACAAATAAAGCTGACACAACTAACAGCACTTTCGCCAATGTCTCCATAGGTTCCTCCCGTTAAGCCCCTTTATTTTAACTCAACTATCGTGACACCCGTTCCGCCCTCAGAGGCTTCCCCAAAGCGCATCGATTTTACGGAACGATGGTTCTTTAAATAATCTCTAACCCCTTGTCTTAGTGCCCCTGTGCCCTTTCCATGAATAATGGACACACGAGGATAGCCTGCAAGTAGGGCATCATCGATGTACTTCTCGACACGAGCCAAGGCGCTCTCATACCGCTCACCGCGCAAATCAAGCTCCAGATTTACGTGGAAGTCCCTGCCTTTCACGCTAGCAATCGTCCGTGTCTCGACAGGCTTAGGGCTACTCTTGAATTCAAGATCCTTTTCTTTTACCTTCATCTTCAGGATACCCATTTGTACGTTCCATTCATCGTCTGAAACCTTCTCAAGCAAGGTTCCCTTCTGATTGAAGGATAATACTTTAACTTCATCCCCAGGCTTGAGCGTTCTCTGTGCACTGCCTGTGCCGCTCCTTCTGACCTGCTTTGTCAATTCTGGCTTGGCCTCTGTCAGCTTACGTCTTGCCTCAATCAGCTCATGCTCCTTCACTTCGGCATTCTTCTCCAAGCGAAGCTTCCTAAGGTCGCTGATGATTCCCTCCGCTTCCTTTTCCGCTTGACTGACGAGCTCTCTCGCTTCCTGCTTCGCCTTCTCAATCAAGGCATCCTTCTTCTCATAGTATTCCATCATCTCTTTTTGAAGGTCCTTGTGAAGACGTTCAGCATTCTTAAGGTAAGCCTCTGCCTCTTCCAAATCCTTCTCCGCTTCTCTGCGTGATGTCTCAAGGGAGGCAATCATATTTTCTACCTTATTGGACTCCACTCCGACCATGCCTCTTGCATTGCGGATGATGCGGTCGCTCAAGCCAAGCTTCGTGGAGATTTCAAAGGCATTGCTTCGTCCTGGCACACCAATTAAAAGGCGATATGTCGGGCTCAGCGTTTCCACATCAAATTCCACACTCGCATTAATGACGCCTTCTTTATTGTATCCATATGCCTTCAGTTCAGGGTAGTGAGTCGTGGCGATTACCTTCGCGCCGCGTGTATGCACCTCATCAAGAATGGCGATCGCAAGCGCAGCCCCTTCCTGCGGGTCAGTTCCAGCGCCCAGCTCATCAAACAGGACGAGGCTCTCGAAATCTAATGTCTCAAGAATCTCTACGATATTGACCATGTGGGAAGAGAATGTACTCAAGCTTTGTTCAATTGACTGCTCATCACCGATATCCGCATAAACGGAACGGAAGACGGCAAGCTCAGAACCTTCCTGTGCAGGCACCTGTAAGCCCGACATCGCCATCAATGTACATAGGCCGACCGTTTTCAAGGTAACTGTCTTACCCCCTGTATTCGGTCCAGTGATTACCATCGTGCCATACGTTTCACCTAAGATGATATCATTGGCGACGACATTCTCCGGGTCGATTAACGGATGGCGGGCGCTCTTCAATTTGATGATACCCTTATTGTTCATCGAAGGCATCGTCGCTTGGATGGCTCTTGCATACTTCGCCTTGGCAAAAGCAAAATCGAGGGCTGCAAGAATATCGACATTGGCCAATATCTCCTCTGAATGCTCCCCAGCCATATTCGATAGACTTGTCAGAATTCTTTCCACCTCACGAGCCTCTTTAATCCGAATATCAGAAAGGGAGTTATTCAATTGCACAATCGATTGAGGCTCAATGAATAAGGTCTGTCCAGAAGCGGATTGATCGTGAATGATTCCGCCGTAATGACTTCTGTATTCCTGTTTTACCGGGATGACAAATCGGTCATTCCGAATGGTAATAATCGCATCTGATAGCATTTTGGACGCATTGCTTGAGCGAATCATGCTTTCAAGCTTCTCACGCACCCTTGCCTCATTTGTCCGTAATTGCTGCCTTAATGTACGAAGGGCATCGCTTGCAGAATCAAGGACCTCGCCATTATCACCAATGGCTCCGTTAATTTCTTTCTCAACATCATGCAAGCTTGTCAGTTCATCCTTATAGGCATAAAGAATAGGAAGCTCAATCTCGTTCTCCTGCATATCCTCCAGGAATTTGCGGATATTGCGGCCTGCTCGAAGCGTGCTCGCCGTCTCCATCAATTCAGTTGCACTGAGGACCCCTCCAATTCGCGCCCGCTTCATCGAGCCGCGGATGTCAAAAATACCTCCAAGCGGCACTGAACCCTTCAGGCGGTAGACAGTCCGCGCCTGGTCAGTTTCCTCCTGGGAATGCCTCACTTCCTCTAAATCAGCGTTTGGAAGGAGATGGTGGCATAAATCCCGGCCTAAGCTTGAGGATGCATGCTGTTCAAGCTGTTCAATAATCTTGTTATATTCTAATGTTTTTAATACTTTTTGCTGCATGGAGAAAAATCCCCCTTAATCTATAGTCAGTCATTTCGGTTCAAAAATGACAGTAGTTCTTCCTCGTTCCGCGCATTCAGGACTGTTTCTTTTTTGAGCCAGCCCCTCTTGGCGTTTGCGATGCCTACCTCCATATTATGAAGCATCTCTGTGCTATGGGCATCCGTGTTGATGACAATCGCCACCCCTGCCTCCTGCGCTTTCTTGACATTTTTCGCCGACAAGTCAAGACGGTTCGGATTAGCGTTTAATTCAAGCGCCGTGTTTGTTTCGGCAGCCAGCTGAATCAGCATATCCATGTCTACGTCATAGCCGTCCCTTCTGCCAATGACCCGGCCTGTCGGATGGGCGATGATGTCTACATGCTTATTCATCAGGGCTGTTTTTAACCGCTCCATAATGACCTCCTGCGGCTGCGAGAAGGACGAATGAATGGATGCAATGACAATATCAAGCTCAGCGAGGAGTTCATCATCGAAATCAAGCGTCCCATCAGGCAGGATATCCATCTCGATTCCGGATAGAATCATAATATCATCATACTCTTCATTGAGTTTGCGAATCTCTTCTTTTTGTTTCCTGACTCGCTCAGCGGTCAAGCCGTTTGCCACCTTTAAGTACTGGGAATGGTCTGTAATGGCCATATAGCGATAGCCCTTTTCCCGGCAGGCTTCTACCATCTCGCGCAATGTCTGCGCCCCATCACTCCAGGTCGTATGCATATGAAGGTCTCCCTTAATATCCTCTTCCTGAATCAGCGGGTAATCCTTCGTAAATTTCTCAATCTCGCTTCCATCCTGTCTAAGCTCTGGCGGAATAAACGGCAAACCAAAATGAGCAAACATATCCTCTTCCCGCTCAAAGGTCTTCACCTCACCTGTTTCCAGGTTTTCAACCCCATATTCGCTTACCTTCTCGCCCCTGTCCTTCGCCAGCTGCCGAAGTCTCACATTATGATCCTTCGAGCCCGTGAAATAGTGCAGGGCTGTGACAAACTCCTCCGGCTTGACCATGCGGAAATCAACCGCAATCTCATGGTCATATGAAAGGGCAAGCGACACCTTCGTATCTCCGGCTGCGACAATATGGTCAATATGCTCAAATGCCAGGATGTCTTCTTTAATTCTGGCAGGCTCATTCGTCGCAATGATAAAATCTAAATCCTTAATAGTCTCGCGGCCGCGCCTGATACTGCCGGCACGGGAAAAACGGATGATTTCTTTCATTCCCTCGAGCCGGCGTTCAATATCCTCCACGATCGGCAGCATGACAGCAAGAGGGAGCCTGTCCGGCTTCGTATTCATCGTCTTGATTGCCTCAAGGATATTCTCCTCCGTTTTCTTGCCAAAACCGGAAAGCGCTGACACACGCCCCTCTTCACAAGCAGCCTTCAGCTCATCTGCATTAGTGATCTGCAGCTCCTTATAAAGCTTAGCAATCTTCTTACCTCCGAGCCCTTGAAGTCTCAAAAGAGGAATCAGTCCCTTTGGGACCTCCTCCTGCAATTCCTTCAGCACTTCAGAAGAGCCTGTCTCCAAATACTCGGTAATAACAGCCGCTGTTCCCTTGCCAATGCCGGAGAGCTTGGTGAAATCCTCGATTTCCGTTAAGCTTCTATCATCAATCTCAAGTGCCTGCGCAGCCTTCCGAAAAGCTGACACCTTAAAAGGGTTCTCTCCCTTCAATTCCATATATGTCGCTATCGTTTCCAATAGTTTAATGACGTCTTTTTTATTCACGCTCATACGATTCACCCACCTGTGCGTTTTTGTTGTAAATATACCGGTAACTATTATTATATACAAGCTGACTCACGCTTCATAAAAAGAAAGACTTCCCCATGGATGGAAAAGTCATGACAGCGGGTTAAACCAGAGGTCCGTTACCCAATTGGACAGAAATGGCGTATTAAGAATAATCGCCTCTGCCAAGGAAGACCCTTGAATCATCTCCTGCAAGGTACCAACCGGAAGCATCGCAGCAATATAGAGAAGGATGAAGATTCCAACATAGGTTTGAACAAAGCCAAGCGCACCGCCAGCCACTTTATTAATTTGCTTCAATAATGGCAGCTGGGCAAGAAAATCAAGCATGGACCCAATCATCTGCAAAGCGATTTTGACCAAGATGAAAATCAACAGGAACGCAATCGCATTATAAAAAGCAACGTCAAGGTGAACGACATCAAACAGCATCTTCAGTGTGCCCTCACCAGGTGTTGGGTATGGCACCCACATCTCCAACTTATCTCCTAAATCCTTATAGAACATCCTTGCGACAATCAAAGCAATGATGAAGCCTGCCAAATGAATTGTCTGGAGAATCAGTCCTCTTCTAAGACCAACGAAGAATCCAAGCAACAAAGCAAATAATATTATGAATGTAACCATGTTATCCTCATTTCTTTTCTTGATTTAGTTCTAATTCCAATTCCTCAATCTTCTCCAATAATTTATAATAATCGTGGATGGCATTGACCGCGGTCAGCACCGCCAATTTCGTCGTATCCAGTCCCGGATTCTTTTGGCCAATTTCCCGCATTCTTTCGTCCACTGATAGGGCGACCTTGCGCAAGTGAGACGTTGCCTCGTCCCCTACAATGGTGTATTGTTGTCCGTATATCTCAACGTTGACCCTGTTTTTTTGAAACGACAAGGTTAGTGCCTCCATTCGTAAAAAATCCTGTCTTTTATCATACCATGAAATTGATTTTCTTGGAATTACTTGATAAGAACTGTCAATTACATACTCTACTGAAATCCCAAAGAGGTGAATCGAATGTCCAATACCGTCATCAAAGTATCGAATGAAACACTTAATAAAATGAAAGATTATTATGCTACATCTTTAACGGCCAACACACCGCCTGGCGCTGTTTTTTCAGCCAAAGTAAATGGAGCTACCATTACGGCCTATAAATCAGGCAAAGTATTATTTCAAGGAAGCAACACAGCTTCTGAGGCAGGGAAGTGGGGCAGTTCTTCCCCTTCACCCGCTATGAAGAAAAGCACCTCTTCATTCACAACGAAGCGGAATGTTTCAGACCATGAGTTCCGACCGCCAGCCACTATTAATCAATTAAGCATCATCGGCACAGATGAGGCAGGTACAGGTGATTATTTCGGGCCGGTAACCGTCGCCGCTGCCTATGTTTCTACTGAGCATATCAAAGTACTGGAGGATATGGGAATCCGTGACTCGAAAACGATCAAAGATCCGCAAATCCTCATCCTTGGACGTAAGATCACAGAGATGATACCCTATAGCCTGCTCGTATTGCGCAATGAGAAATACAATGAATTGCAGCGAAAAGGATATAGCCAAGGCAAGATGAAGGCCATGCTCCATGAACAAGCCATCAACCATCTACTCGGCAAATTGAACGGAGTCAAACCGGACGGCATTCTGATTGACCAATTCTGCGAGCCTGGCGTTTATTTCCGCCATACCGCAACAAACGGAAAAAGAGAAGTCCCGCTCTATTTCAGCACAAAAGCGGAAAGCATCTCAACAGCTGTCGCTGCCGCCTCCGTCATCGCCCGCTATGCCTTCTTAAAGCATATGGATCTATTAAGCGAGCAGGCTGGGGTCACCATTCCAAAGGGAGCCAGCTCTAAAGTCGATGATACCGCCGCCCTCATCATCGCGAAAAAAGGGGAAGCCGCACTGGCTCCACTCGCCAAATTGCATTTTGCCAACACAGAAAAAGCCCGCCAAATCGTGCGAAAGGCAGGCTTGTGAAACACTGCCGAAGCTGTAATGATTTGCAGCTTCGGCTTTTTTATTCTTTTCTGTTTCTGATAAATACAGATACAATTAAGCATATAAACAACTATACTAATATGGCAGAAAGCATACTCACTTTAAGAAAATCAAGAAGGCAATTTCTTTACCTACCAAGAACAAGTTACTAGCAACAGCCGCGGACAATCGGATCTATCTACTGCGAAAGAGAGATTTATACGGCTAATTACCCTGGGAACCCTAACTATTTTAATTTTTGCCGGCCTCCTAGATGCCCTGGATCCATAAAAGGACTTTCGACAGATAAGTGATTCAGCTATAGCCCCTGTCAGTTCAATAAGTCGCAGGACTTCCCGTTAATTTAATGGACCAGTCACTTCAAGACAGCTCCCATTGTATGCGTCCATCCTAACGGTTAGCTCTTCTCCATTTTTAGCTTTCATCGTTATATTTAATTCACGTCGATTGGTGAGTTGACTATAAAATCCACTCTTTTCTTCAATGGAAAATTTCTCAGCTTTAATATCATCCCAATTAATATCCACAGCTTTTATCCCCAACCTTTCTGGCGGAGAATACAAACACAATGCTGCATAACTTATGGCTTTCTCAGTTGTCAATATTGGCTCTTGGTATGCATATGCAAAGCAAATGATAAGTATAGGTAAGATGCCAAAAACTTCTTTCTTCAAATCTTTGCCCTTCAACACGTTTCAATCACCCTATTCAAATTCAAATAAAATGTAATTCGACAGCCACTCCAAATTCCTTCCTGATTTTACAAAACTTCTCCCGTTCTACCATAAGGAATTCGACAAAAAACGGCATTAATCCTCCTTGATCAATGCCTCCGTTAATTGCACACTAGCCTTACTGTTTGATGGATGAATAGAACTCACTTGTCCCTCTTATTATTCCTCTTATAATTAACTGTCCTAAGATATAAACAGCAGAAATAAATATAATTGCGAAGTCTCTTCCGAAAGGTTTAAACCAACTTCCATCATCTACAATTAAAAAATAGCCAAGCAACAAGGAAATAACTGTCATTATGAAATTAACTCCAAAGAACAAAGGTAATTTTATGTTTCTCGAAGTTACGCCTACGACAGTTATGAACAATAGAAACACTGGAAATAAGAAAACAGCATCGTGCCCTTTAAGATTACAGTAGTTATATTCATAAAAATGAAATAGGAATGGAACTGGGATTAGTGCCAAAATGATTTTAATGAACTTCATTTTATGTATGCCTCCATATCTTGTAGGTTAATATTACTGTTTCAACTTCTTTGTCAGGACTCATACAACTAACCTGCCTGTTGTTCCATTAGAAATTCAACAGAAAAAGAAGTTAATTCTTCAAAAGAATCACATCCGTTCAACATCCATTCATATACATTTTTCCTTTTCTCCTCATTGATACATATCGTTGTGTCCCGGGACATCCATGTCTTCTAATAGATTAGCTCCGAATATACTTTAGTTACTAATTTTGCAGTCTCTTCGTCTTTTGCTAATCTGTCCCCTAACTATGTTTATCAAATATTTATTGAAAAGCTTAACTATTATTGCGGCTTTTTAACTCCTTTCTATACTTAGTATAGGAAACTAGAACTCCAACTATATACACCCCCCATAATATTGGGTTATTCAATCCAATTCCAGCTTGAGAAACACCACCTAGTAAAGTCAAAGTTAATAGGATTGAGAAAATGTATATTCCGCCAAGAAGGGTAAAGATAAATTCTTGTTTACTTGATTTGTATTCCGGTTCCCCTTTATGACGAGTTAACATTGCTAATACTAAAAATATAATGACTCCTATTGTCCCTATCGACTTGGTTATTCCTATGTCCGGAAAAAAGTCTATTACTACCATTAAAGTGAAGAACACCACTACTAAAATCTGAGATATACAACTAACTCTTTTTTTCAATTGTCACCTACCTCCCCACAATGGAACGACATAATTTTTTCTTTTCATCATAAGGACAAATCCCTTTATATAGGGTAGCAGCTATTAAACTATATACTCTTTGCACTCCTTGTAAAACCAGCCTGCTCAGGTTCTACAATAAGGAATTCAACATAAAGAGCATTAATCCTTTGGATCAATGCTTTATATGTCGCCAATGATATAGCAAGGTAGCCAACATATTTGCTCCTATAAAGAGTACATTCCCTTGTGCATTAAAATGTAGCTGTTCTCTATCAAACCCCTTCTCTCATAATATTCATTTTGAGAAAGCCCCAGCTTCATTCGTTCTTTATCCCTTTCTTGGCGTGCCTCAATGTCCTTATATTGAAATGGTAAGAAGAACAATGAAATATGGATGTATTTTGTGAGCTTTCACAATAATTGTAGTAAGCTCTCCTCCCCCTTTAGTTAAAGAGCTAACTTATTGCTCAGAAACAACTATACGACAATACCTCCTGCACAAACACGATAAAAAATCGTCTATAATCATGTCTTTTTATCTGCGAATCGTGAGAAAATTTATTTAACAGAGGGCAATAAAAAAGACGAAAAACCGATTTGGTTTTTCGCCTCTTTCAGGCCAACACGACGTTGGTCACAAAGACGGTGCCGCACGACGCGGCGTGGGCCAACACGATGTTGGTCACAAAGACGTTGCCACAGGAAGTGGCGTTCTTAGTCTTTGTTCCTCTATCAGCCGCCTCAGCTTTTCAATCAGCCTCTTAACCAATCCAGCTTCGGCTCCTAGCTGCTCGAGACATAAGAAAAAGCGCTACGGGAGATGGAGCTTCCCTTCGCGCTTTTTTCTTATGCTTGTCGCGGGCCGACATGATGTCGGTCACAAAGATGTTGCCGCACGATGCTGCGTTCTTAGTCTTTGTTCCTCTTAATCAGTCGCCGTGTCTAGCTTCGGGCGGCTAGGAGCTCAGGACATAAGCATAGCTGTTACGGGGAAAACACCCCCTCCACAGCTCTGCCTTATGCTCCTCGCTCCTGGGCAAGCCGCCTCAGCTTTTCGGTCAGCCTCTTAATGTCGCTCCTTTTTCTTCCACAGCAAACAATACCTTGCCATGGGCTTTTGTTACTTCCTCATCCGTTAGTGTTTTTTCTGGATCGAAGTATTTTAGGGAGAATGCGAGTGATTTTTTGCCTTCTTCCATTCTTTCACCTTCATATAGATCGAAGAGGTGTACTTCTTTCAGAAGTTTGCCGCCTGCTTCTTTGATGATGGCGCTCATTTCTCCTGCCACTACATCCTTGTCAACGACTAGCGCGATGTCGCGTGTGATGGATGGGAAGCGCGGGATCGCTGTGTATTGGATTTCTTTTGTCTCTGCGTTTAATAGTGCGTCAAGAGATAGCTCAAATACATATGTCGCTTTCAAGTCTTCTTTCTTTTCCACTTTAGGGTGGACTTGGCCAGCAAAGCCTAATAGTTCTCCATCTAAAAGAATATCGGCCGTGCGTCCTGGATGCATATCTTCTCTGACAGCCTGCTTCCATTCGATGCGCTCGCTCACGCCTAATTGACGGAATAAGCCTTCAAGGATTCCTTTTACAACGAAGAAATCAACTGGTTTCTTCTCGCCTTGCCATAGGTTAGCGTTCCATAGACCAGTTACCGCTCCAGCGAGATGTTCTTTTTCTTCCGGAAGCTCATCACTGCTAGTTTTCAAGAAGACATCGCCTGTTTCATATACAGCAACGCTGTCCATTTGACGGGCAACATTGTATTTCACAACATCCAGAAGACCTGGCAGCAAGCTCATGCGAAGCGTGCTTCTCTCTTCACTCATCGGCATCGCAAGACGGATGCTTTCACGTTTATCAAGTGCGTACATCGCAGCTTTCTCCTCGGATGTGAGAGAGTACGTCACGTTTTGCATTAAGCCTGAGCCTTCAAGATAACGGCGCACAATACGGCGTTTTAATTGATAGTCCGTTAATAAGCCTGGTTTAGATTCACCGACAGGCAATGTCTTTGGAAGGTTATCATATCCGTATAGGCGGGCAACCTCTTCAATGATATCCTCTGGAATCGTGATATCGCCGCGGCGAGTCGGTACCGTGATGACGAATTCTTCTCCTTCTGTCTTCACTTCAAACTGAAGGCGAGAGAGGATGTCTTCCACATCAGATACTTGCAGTTCTGTACCAAGTACTTTATTAATTTTGCCAAGCGTAATGCTAACAACCGCTGGTTCAACCGCTATTTCATCCACTTCAGCATAGCCATCAAGCACTGTTCCGCCTGCAAGCTCTGCAATCATTTCAGCTGCACGGTCGCCTGCTGCGCGAACGCGGTTCGGGTCAACCCCTTTTTCAAAGCGGGCACTTGCTTCAGAGCGAAGGCCGAAATCTTTGGATGCTTTACGCACTGGGCCGCCAGCGAAATAAGCTGCTTCAAGCAGAACAGTTGTTGTTTCATCCACAACCTCGGAGTTTGCTCCTCCCATGACACCTGCGAGTGCGATTGGCTCTTGACCATTTGTGATGACCAAATGCTCCGGAGTAAGCGTGCGCTCTGCTTCGTCAAGCGTTACGAGCTTTTCGCCTTCATGTGCCATGCGTACGACAATCTCTTTTGAACCAAGACGGTCATAGTCAAATGAGTGAAGCGGCTGGCCGTATTCAAGAAGAATATAGTTCGTCACGTCAACGACATTATTATGCGGACGGATGCCGCTCTTCATAAGGATGGATTGCAGCCATAATGGTGAAGGCCCAATTTTGACATCCTTGATGACTTTCGCGATGTATAAAGGATTTTGTTCCTTCGCTTCTACCTTGATGGAGATGTAATCAGTTGCTACTTCCTCAGAACCGGATACAGCTACCTCTGGAAGCTTCACTTCCTTGCCGAGGATAGCTGCCACCTCATATGCGACACCGAGCATGCTCAAGCAGTCAGAGCGGTTTGGTGTAAGACCAAGCTCTAGGATGGCGTCATCTAGACCAAGCACTTCAAGTGCGTTCGTTCCAGGAACAACATCGCTTGGGAATACGAAGATTCCAGTCGCATATTCCTTCGCGACAACCTTTGCTTCAATGCCAAGCTCTTGAAGGGAGCAAATCATTCCGTTCGATGCTTCCCCGCGAAGCTTGCTTTTCTTGATTTTGAAATTGCCTGGAAGGACGGCACCTACACGGGCAACCGGTACTTTTTGGCCTGCTGCTACATTCGGTGCGCCGCATACGATCTGGATTGGCTCCTCTTCACCAACATCTACCTGGCAGACACTTAATTTATCTGCATTCGGATGCTGTTCTTTTTGCAATACATGACCAATGACAACGTTTGTGATTGACTCTGCCGGTGCCTCGACACCTTCTACTTCAATCCCGCTGCGTGTAATTTTCTCTGCTAATTCCTGTGCGCTGATTCCATCTAAATCAACATACTCTTGTAACCATTTATATGATACGAACATGATTTTTCCTCCTGACTCATTCTTTACTCGTGGCAGTGAAACTGGCTAGTGAAGCGAACATCATTTGTATAGAAATGACGAATATCATCAATGCCGTATTTCAGCATCGCAATACGCTCTACACCCATACCAAAGGCAAATCCAGTATATTTGCTGGAGTCAAAACCAGCCATCTCAAGCACGTTCGGGTGCACCATACCGCCGCCTAAGATTTCAATCCAACCTGTTCCCTTACATACGGAGCAGCCTTTGCCGCCGCAAATTTTGCAGGAGATATCCATCTCAACGGATGGCTCCGTGAATGGGAAGAAGCTTGGGCGAAGACGGATTTCACGATCTTCACCGAAGAATTTCTTCGCGAATACCTCAAGCGTGCCATTTAAGTCAGCCATCGTAATGTTTTCATCCACAACAAGTCCTTCAATTTGCATGAACTGATGGGAGTGGGTCGCGTCATCATTATCACGGCGATATACTTTACCTGGGCAAATGATTTTAACCGGTCCTTTCCCTTCATGCTTTTCCATCGTGCGGGCTTGCACTGGAGATGTGTGAGTACGCATCAAGATCTCTTCTGTGATATAGAAGGAATCCTGCATATCTCTTGCCGGGTGGCTCTTCGGCAGGTTCAATGCCTCAAAGTTATAGTAATCCTGCTCCACCTCAGGGCCTTCTGCAATTGTGTAGCCCATGCCAAGGAATAAGTCCTCAAGCTGCTCGGTGATTTTTGTAAGCGGATGATGATTGCCTTTTCTTACAGGAGCACCTGGAAGGGTAACATCAATCTTTTCAGCCGCAAGCTGCTGATTCACGGCCTCCTCTTCAAGAGCTGCATGTTTTTCTTCAATTGCCGCTGTGATTGCCGCACGTACCTCATTGGCTAAGGCGCCAAGCTTCGGTCTTTCTTCCGCTGAAAGGCTGCCCATTCCTCTTAATACTTCCGTAATCGGCCCTTTCTTGCCAAGATAAGCAACACGGACATCATTCAACGCTTTCAAATCAGCTGCGTCAGTGACTTTTTGCAAGGCTTCCTGCTGCAATGCTTGTAATTTTTCTTGCATGATACATCCTCCTAATTGGTCAATATGATGAATTAAATGAAAACACAAAAAACCCCGTCTCCTAAAAAAGGGACGAGGTTATGAGTCGCGGTACCACCCTTGTTAGCACACCTTAAGAAGGCTGTGCTCGCTTCATTTCATAACGGCTTTTATGCCGGCAAACCTTTACGCTCGCAGCGGTCCCGGTTGCAGCTCCGGAGGTGAATTCATTGCTTCTGGCTTCTAAAAATGCTTTCAGTCCTCGGCATTTTCTCCCTGGTTCAGCCCAATACATGAAACAATTACTTGTTCTCCATCTTCGCTTTTCATCATCAATTTTTATTGTTTCATTATAATCGAATTTCTCGTCCGTTTCAAACCCTCGGCGAAAAATTAATTCTTTAGCCCATACATGAGAATGCCGGCTGCAACAGCCACATTCAAGGATTCACTTTTCCCATAGATGGGAATGTACACATTCTGGTCTGTTTTTTGCAGGAGCTCTGTGCTTACCCCGCTCCCCTCGTTTCCAACAAGGAGGGCAAAACGGTCGGCCCGTTCAATTTCCCGGTAAGGCTTCGCTCCTTGCAGGGCCGTACCCAATACTTTTACCCCACCTGTTTGCAGGCGTTCAATCCAATCTCCGAGATTACCTTTTAGGATAGGAAGATGGAACAGGCTTCCTTGCGTGGAACGGACAACCTTCGGGCTGTACGGGTCTGCACATCCATCTCCCAGGATAACGGCGCTAAAACCAGCCGCATCGGCTGTACGGATCATCGTGCCGATATTTCCAGGGTCCTGCACGCGGTCAATGAGCAGGACTGTCTCGAGGCTCCCCTCCTCAAGTTCAAAGCGAGGCTTATGGCATACGGCAATGATTCCTTGCGGCGTATCTGTATCTGCAAGTGCAGCAAATACCTCATTATGTACCGTGAATAGGTCGGCAAGCTCCACGTCCCATTTCACCGGCAAGTCCGTCCCTTCCTTGAGGATAATATCCTCCACAAGACCGTTCTTAAGCGCCTCCTCTACTAGATGAAAGCCCTCAACAAGAAACTTCCTGCTCTTATCCCGTTCCTTCTTGCCAAGAAGCTTTTTCCATTGCTTCACGCGAGTGTTCTGCATTGATTCAATATATTTCAACTTTCCTTCACCTCTTCATTAACGTTCTTCCATTATAGCCGATTTTGTATACATAGAAACAGCAAAGAATAGCAAAACTACCATCAAGACTACTTTGGAGGAATGAACATGAATCTTAATTTGCGTAATGCCATCATTCATAATGTGACCGGAAACTCCCAGCAAGAGCTCGAAGCAACCATCGTCGATGCCATTCAATCCGGAGAGGAAAAAATGCTACCCGGACTTGGGGTATTATTTGAACTGATTTGGCAGAAAGCTTCAGATGATGAGAAGCATGAGATGCTTGGATTGCTGGAGACGGCATTAAAGCATTGAAAAACGATGATGGAGTTAACACTCCGTCATCGTTTTTTTATTAGCTATATTTAATCTGATCAACTGCTTGACGGTCAAGCCGCTTCACAAGTTCAACGATTAAACAGACCGTATTCTCGAAATCATCCCGATTCAGGATTCCCGCATTAGAGTGAATATAGCGAGTTGGGATCGTGACTGCAATGGAAGGTGCACCAGTTCCTGCGAGGTGGAAGGATCCAGCATCAGTACCGCCGCCAGGGATATGGTCATATTGGTATGGGATGTTCATCTCTTCAGCAACACCCTCAATAAATTCACGCAAGCCTTTATGAGCAACCAAGCTTGCATCATATAAAACAAGCCCTGGACCTTTTCCTGCTTTGGCGATGCCATGCTTTTCGGACAGTCCCGGCGTGTCTGCGGCGATGCCGACGTCAACGGCAATCGCGATATCCGGCTGAACGGCTGCCGCAGCCGTTTTAGCTCCGCGCAAGCCGACTTCCTCTTGCACCGTTCCGACACCATAAAAGATATTAGGGTGCTTTTCATCCTTCAAACGTTTCATGGCCTCAATGGCAATCGCACAGCCGATTCGGTTATCCCAGGCTTTTGCCATCAGCATCTGCGAATTCTTCATGACCGTAAATTCGAAATAAGGCGTGATCATATCGCCTGGGCGGATGCCCCAATCCATCGCTTCCTCACGGCTTGCCGCACCGATATCGATGAACATATCCTTAATATCAGCTGGTTTCTTTCTTGCTTCAGGCGGAAGAACATGCGGGGGAGTTGAGCCGATGATACCCGTAATTTCTTCTCCCTTTGAAGTCGTAACCGTCACGCGCTGGGAGAGCATAACTTGAGACCACCAGCCGCCAATCGTTTGGAAAAAGATGAATCCCTTCTCATCAATGCGTGTAACCATGAATCCGACCTCATCCAAATGTCCTGCCAGCATGATGCGCGGGCCGTTTTCAGCCCCTTTCTTCTCCGCAATCAATGAACCAATTCCATCAAATGTGATCGAATCCGCATAAGGCTCTATCATACGTTTCATCACTTCTCGGGGCTGTGATTCATTGCCCGCAATGCCATTTACATCTGTCAATTCCTTCAGCATTAAGAGTGTTTCATCCATTTTGGTCATGCTCATCATTCCTTCCAATTACTCTTCATATGTATGTTTCTATTTTAGCCTTAACTTATCCTTTAAAAATTAATAACCCTAATGCGAAACCTTTTCCAGCTCTCACTCGTAAAAGACCTAGATGGAAGTGAAAGGAAGTAATCAAATGACACTTATTCTAAAGATGGCAATGATGATTACCATCATCTTTTTCTTATATAGTGGAATCAAGCGATTCCTGAGTCCATGGCGTAAGCTCTATTCCTCCCAAAAGCATCAGCAGTTTTACCTGCTAGATGAGAGACATAATGCACACAAGAACTTCACGCTCACTTATAAAGGTCTTCTATTTGAGGGAGAAAAATATTTACGGGATAAGAATAACCCCGAATCGGTCAGTTCCATTCTTATTTCAACTGCTTCGTCTGCTGATGCGGATTCCCTGACCACAGATGATCTTCTCTATATCGAAGAGCAAGTTAAGCTTCACTATCCAGATGCGGAAATCGAATGGGAAGAGCCCCTCCAAGACCTCTCTGTCAAATAAGCATAAGACTGTTTCCATTATACCGTATCAAGCTGCCAATCCACCCCTATACTGCTCGCATTCTCACCCCTGAAACATTATGCCTGCTAACCTCGTATATAAGGTAGAGGCAAAGTAGAAAGGAGTGGAGTTTGCATGAATACGGATTCTCGACTAAACCGTTTGTTAACTACTTTCTTATTGGTTATATGGTCTATCCTTGGCTTGATGATCATGCTTTCATTTGCAATTCCCTTCGAAAAACCAATTGTTGACTTCATGACATTAACAGGCGCAATCGGCCTCGGACTCTTGTTAGTCATGCTCATAAGCAGAAGAAAAAATGTTATTCATTAAGACTTCGGTGGAATGTTCAGCTGCTTGCGCTCGCGGGCAGCTTTTATTTTGCTGATAACGTGAGGAAGGTCTTCAATCCTTCTCCCGGTTGAATGAACGTCAATTCATCCTTCAAATTGAACTGGCCAGTTTTCGCAAACCATGGTTCCACACAAACAAATTCTTTTCCTTCTTCTGTCCATAAAACCACATAGCGAAACTCAGCCCCATACTCCAATAACACAGACTTAGAGAGTTCCGGCAACGGGAACTCAATACTTTTCTCTTCTGCATCAAGGAGGACCAGGGATTCCTTTTTCCCATTGAGATTGAGACCCTCTTGAAGCGACTTGACTTTACCATCATTATAATCAAGGAAGCTCTTCGCATCCGTCCTGTAGGCCAGATCCTTCTCCGCCGTCTTGAAATACGGATGGAACCCCGGATAGATTGGCATTTCCACATCCGATTCATTCCGATATTCCTGTTCTATTGAAAGCTTCCCATCCTGCAGACGATATGTATAAATGACCTCAAAATCAAATGGATAGGACTTTTTCGTTTCTTCATTGCTTTTTAAGCGAATGGTCATGAATGCTCCATCATTCGTTGCCCCAGTCTCTATAACCTCCCATGGCATATTCCGTGCAAAACCATGGTTCTTCATCGTATAGCTGATTCCTTCCCATTCATACTCCCCATTCTCAAGCTGGCCTGAGATTGGGAATAAAATCGGGATACCGCCTCTCACATTTGCCTCTTCATCCTGGAAGGTCTCATTATTCAAGTAAAGCAACTCCGTACCTTCAACTCCATAGCCAATAATAATGCCGCCGCGCTCAGGAGCAGCCTTCATCCATGCTTTAGCTCTTCTATCAATCAATTCATATACATCATACTGTCCATCTTTATATTGTTTAATTTCATACATCAATAAGCACATCCTTCTCGTTTCAATAAACTGACTTCACAGAAAAATCAGGTCTATCTTCATCTTCCCATACCCGCCAATCCAATTCAAATTCTATTTTGCCAGCGCGGACTGGGAAAATCGCCCAACACAAAAGCCCCGCCGCCATAATAGGCAGCAGGGCTTTAACGCTCTGAATGTGTGAAGAAATGGCTCCATTTGATGACGACTTTTTTCTCACGCATAAAATAGATCAGTCCAGCCAAGGCAACAAGTATAATCAACCCCATCTCGATAGAGAAGCTGGCAATCGAATGACCAAAAATTGTATAAAAGAAGGCAAGCGGAACATTCGTCCATAATGCCGCCTTAGCATATTCCGAGAAACGGCGACTATTGCCCATTAAGTAAAAATTCAACAGCTGAAAATGGATGAACGGAATCAATCGCAGCACACTCGCTTGCAGCACATTGATCCTGCCGCCAAACTTCAGTGTCCTCTCATCTAACCGTTCAAGCTTTTTCTGCAGGGACGGCATTTTGCTGATCATGAAATAAAAGACAACAGATGATAGCCATAAACCCATCAGCGACAAAACCGACCCAAGCAGCGGGCCAAACAGCATCCCCCCGGCGAGGCATACAACAGCCACCGGTATAAATAAAAGCTGGCGAAGCACATGAAACAACACGAACATGATAGGGGCCATATATCCTGCTGATTCAATGAAGGCGAGTAAGATCGTATAGTTTTCTCCCACGGTCACACCTCATTTGGTTGTCTGTCTTGCTGCAAAATCTTGTACCTTCTCTCTTTAATATATGCGAGCACCTGCAAATATGACCTTCAAAAACGGACAAATACGAGCACAGATACATCAAGCAAAGCTAACAGCGGAAAACCAAATCTAAATGAAAGATGCTTCGTCTTGTGCCGGAACAGCTGCATGCCTATCACACCGCCAACCGCTCCTCCAAGAAGCGCCATCACCCACAGCGTTCTTTCACTGATACGGTATTGATTGCGTCTCGCACGTTCCTTATCAACCTTCATCATCACAAGCAGCACAACACTCATTAAAGCTATGTAAATAGTCAACACCATGCATCCCCCTTTATGATGTAATCAGCAGAGCCAATCAGACTTCTTCTAGAAGTCAATGCCCCACTTCATGCCTGAACAAACGAAAGGCGCCTCCATCCGGAAGCGCCTTATCAGACAATTACTTGTTAAGTTCTTTTTTAGCTGTTTCTGCTAATTGAGCGAAAGCTGCTGCATCGCTGATAGCAAGGTCAGCAAGCATTTTGCGGTTCACTTCGATACCAGCAAGCTTCAAACCGTGCATTAAACGGCTGTAAGAAAGACCGTTGATGCGAGCTGCTGCGTTGATACGAGTGATCCAAAGTTTGCGGAAGTCGCGTTTCTTTTGGCGACGATCGCGGAATGCATATTGCAAGGATTTCATTACTTGCTGATTAGCAACTTTGTATAATGTATGTTTTGAACCGAAATAACCTTTAGCTAGCTTTAATACCTTTTTACGACGTCTGCGCGTCACTGTACCGCCTTTAACACGTGGCATATCTAAATTCCTCCTAAAATTGAGTCGTTCTCAATTACTTGATATTATCTAAAAGATGACGAATGCGTTTGAAATCTCCGGAGCTAACCATTCCGCTTTTACGTAGTTTACGTTTTGCTTTAGTGGATTTGTTAGCGAATAAGTGGCTTGTGTAAGCGTGGCTGCGCTTAAGCTTACCAGAACCAGTTTTTTTGAATCGCTTTGCAGCGCCTCTGTGAGTTTTCATTTTTGGCATAGGAATTTTCCTCCTCGAAACATTACTTTTCGTTTTTCGGTGCTAAAATCAAGAACATGCTGCGTCCGTCCATTTTCGGCGCTGTTTCCACAGACGCCACTTCTTTGCATTCCTCTGCAAAGCGAACCAATACGCG
This sequence comes from Pradoshia eiseniae, assembly GCF_002946355.1. NCBI lineage: Bacteria > Bacillati > Bacillota > Bacilli > Caryophanales > Bacillaceae > Pradoshia > Pradoshia eiseniae. The sequence goes on along the minus strand of NZ_PKOZ01000008.1, from coordinate 115,712 downwards.
CTGTCCGATTTCTTTATGGGTAATAGCCCGTCCTTTAAATCGAATGCTCGCTTTAACCTTATCACCTTTTTCAAGGAACTTAATGGCATTGCGAAGCTTCGTATTAAAGTCATGCTCATCAATCGTTGGGCTTAAACGAACTTCTTTTAAGCTGATTGTCTTTTGATTCTTTCTAGCTTCTTTTTCCTTCTTCTGTTGCTCGAAACGGAACTTACCATAGTCCATGATACGGGCGACAGGAGGCTTTGCATTCGGTGCAACCAGCACAAGATCCAAATTCACACGTGAAGCAATTTCCAAAGCTTCATTGCGAGATTTGATTCCAAGCTGCTCACCATTTTGATCAACTAGACGTACTTCACGGGCACGAATGCCTTCGTTTAAGATCATGTCTTGTTTGCTAATAATAAGCCACCTCCAAAAATTTTAGGGCAAAATAGTTTATATAGCTTTTTTAGGCAATAAAAAAGACCGGTGTACACGCACACCCGCCCATAATAAGACATACTGTCAGATTAGCTAATCGTAACCAGTCAGCTGCTCATCATGAGTGCCATACAGGTGAGAAGCGGGTGCTTCTTCTTAAGTGCTATATTAAATTGCTCACTAAAACATCATAACACATTGCCCAATAACATGTCAATAATCGTTCATCGTTCTTATGACAACAAAAACTATTCTATCAGACAATTATTAGGATGGCAAGATTTTTTTGAGAAACATTTGGGGTGTGTGGTTTTAAACAGGGGGAATTTGGGTAATCATTTTGTTTCTTTTTGGCTGGAACGCTGTCCTGGCAAGCATTTATGGGGCAAGGAGTTTCCTTTATATGGACTGGTATGGCTGGGGGTTGCATGCTTTTCTTATCTTTTGTTCATCTATGATATCTGTCGCTTGGGCAAGGGGTAGGCGGTGCTTGGTTTTCTCCGCCTTTTGACCACTCTATTCCCACACTTCATACCCGTTGCCTGGGTGAAGGGTGGGCATTCTCTGACGATTCCCACCTTTTGCCCACCCTTTCCCCACACTTCATACCCGTTGCATGGGTGAAGGGTGGGCATTGCCTGGCTTTCCCCACCTTTCGACCATCCTTCCCCCACCCTTCATACCCTTTGCTTGGGTGAAGGGAGGGCTTTACCTGGCTTTTTCACGCAGTAACCGCATGGAAAGGATTTTGAATACAAATGTAGAAATATTATAGTGACATCACTAGCTGAGTAAAAAGAAATGAACAAACAGGGGTAGGGAGTGCCATTTAATCCTTACTTATAAAACAACTATAAACTGTCGTCATAAGAGACAAAGAAACGAAGGGGATAAGATGGAGTCAAAATTAATTATCATACGCGGAAATTCAGGGAGCGGTAAAACAACTATCGCAAAAACACTACAGAAACATCTGGGAAGCGGAACCCTCTTTATTTCTCAGGATACCGTCCGACGGGATATGTTGAATATCCATGACAGAAAGGGAAATCTTTCGATTGATTTGATTCGGCAAATTGCAGAATACGGTAAGGGGAAGTGTGAATTTGTTATTTTGGAAGGAATCCTGAGTAAACAGCATTATGGTGAAATGCTTCATGACTTAATTCATTTTTATCATGAAAAAGTGCATATATACTATTTTGATTTGTCATTCGAGGAAACAGTCAAACGCCATAACCTTCGGCCGAAGAGGATGGAATTTGGCGAGGAATCTTTGCGATCTTGGTGGAATCCAAAGGATTATCTTGGGTGGACTCGAGAGGTGTTACTGACGGATGACATGTCACAGGAAGATGTAATGAAGCTGATCATCGATCAACTGCAGAAGATTTAGCTCTATCAGGTCAGAATCACTCGGCAGGAAAGATAAACCAGGGAGTTAGCAGATGAAAAGAAGAAAACTGAGAGAAAACCTATTTGAAGTCCTGTTTGATGTAATATGGGACATCTTCATGTACATACCAAGAATAATCATTCGTTTTATAGGTAACTACCTCTGAGCCGCCAACGCCACATACAATCTTAAAACCAACAGTATCACCACAGTCATCTATCATGCAGAAAGATGTGAATCCCTAACAAAAAAAGGTCCAAATGCCATACGCGCATTTGGACCTTTTCCAGCTGTGTTATCTTATTTCAATTCGCCTTTGATGATTTCAAGGAAGTCTTCAAATGGCATAACCTCTGATTTTTGTTCGCCGTATTTACGGACATTGACTTGACCGTTTTCTTGCTCTTGGTCACCGATGACGAGCATGTACGGAATCTTGAGCATTTGGGCTTCACGGATTTTGTAGCCCATTTTCTCGTCACGAAGGTCCAGTTCTACACGGAGTCCGGCAGCTTGGAGGCCTTCCTCAATTTTCTTCGCATAGTCTAGGTGCACGTCCGGAGATACCGGGATGACTTGTACCTGTACAGGTGCGAGCCATGTTGGGAATGCGCCTTTGTATTCTTCGATCAAGAAGGCAACGAAGCGTTCCATAGTGGATACGACACCGCGGTGGATAACGACCGGACGGTGCTGTTTGCCGTCTTCTCCGACATATGTTAAGTCAAAGCGTTCAGGAAGCAAGAAGTCCAGCTGTACTGTGGAAAGAGTTTCGTCTTTTCCAAGGGCTGTTTTTACTTGAACGTCTAATTTCGGTCCGTAGAATGCCGCTTCGCCTTCTGCTTCATAGTAGTCAAGGCCTAGCTCATCCATTGCCTCTTTCAGCATGGATTGCGCTCTTTCCCACATTGCGTCATCATCGAAATATTTTTCTTTGTCTTGCGGGTCACGGTAAGAAAGACGGAAGGAGTAGTTCTCCATGCCGAAATCTTTGTATACCTCAAGAATCAAGTTCACGACACGCTTGAATTCATCCTTGATTTGGTCAGGACGGACAAATACATGGGCGTCATTCAATGTCATTCCGCGTACGCGCTGCAGTCCTGCAAGGGCTCCGGACATTTCATAGCGGTGCATCATGCCAAGCTCAGCGATACGGATTGGAAGCTCACGATAGCTGTGAATGTCATTTTTGTAAATCATCATGTGATGCGGGCAGTTCATCGGGCGAAGGACTAGCTGCTCATTATCCATATCCATGATTGGGAACATGTTTTCTTGATAATGATCCCAGTGTCCGGATGTTTTGTATAAATCAACGCTTCCCATGATTGGTGTGTATACATGGTCGTAGCCAAGCTTTTGCTCTTTATCGACGATGTAACGTTCGATGACGCGACGGATTGTCGCACCTTTTGGAAGCCATAATGGAAGGCCTTGTCCAATCAATTGGGAGTTCATGAACAGGTCAAGCTCTTTCCCAATCTTACGGTGGTCACGCTCTTTCGCTTCTTGAAGAAGGCGAAGATGCTCATCAAGGTCTGCCTTATTGAAGAAGGCTGTTCCGTATACACGCTGGAGCATTTTATTGTCGCTGTCTCCGCGCCAGTAAGCGCCAGCGATGTTCAGCAATTTGAATTCCTTGATCTTGCCTGTAGACGGTACGTGCACGCCGCGGCATAAATCGAAGAATTCTCCTTGCTCATAGATTGTCACTGTCTCATCTTCAGGAATAGCGTCAATCAATTCAAGCTTGTACTCATCGCCAATTTCTTCGAAAAGTCGTTTCGCTTCATTGCGGCTGACTTCCTTACGCACAACTTCAAGGTTTGCATTGATGATTTTTTTCATTTCTTTCTCAATCACTGGAAGGTCTTCCGGTGTGATGGACTCCTCAAGATCCATATCGTAATAGAATCCGCCTTCAATCACAGGACCTACCCCGAATTTCACGTCTTTGTAGATTCTTTTCACGGCTTGTGCCATTAAATGCGCCGTACTGTGGCGAAGGATTTCCAATGCTTCCGGCTGATCTGGTGTAATGATTTCGACAGAAGCATCTTCCATGATTGGTCTGCGCAGGTCATAAAGGGCACCATTCACTTTGCCGGCAAGCGCCTTTTTCTTTAAGCCTGAACTGATGGAGGAAGCGATTTGTTCAGTTGTTGTACCAGCGTCGAACTCCTTTACCGCCCCGTCTGGAAATGTAATGTTGATTTTCTCGGCCATGTCTGCCACTCCTTTTTTTTGCAAAATAAAAAGCCCGCCCCTCAAAATATATTAAGGGACGAGCTGTTATGGATTTATTCATAATACCCGCGGTTCCACCCAAATTCCGGCATAAATAGCCGACACTTAGTTTCTGTTAACGGAGTCTCCCGTCAGCCAATACTAGCCTTTCAAAAGCGTTCCTGACTGAAGTTCAAAGGTGGTAAGCATTTCAGTATGCGAGGAAGCTTCCAGCCCAATGGCTTCCCTCTCTAATACGCCTACATTCGATAATGCCCATGTCCTTATCATAACTTATCTTCTATATGAGGTTTGGTATGTAGGTAATTATAAAAGCTTACGAGGACAAAAGCAAGGAGGTTGAATAAAATTTATCTTGTCTCTCCCCCATTCAATCGATCAGCAAAATGATTTGGGTGGGCAATGATGATTCGCTCCTCAAAAATTTTTTTCAGCGTACGAATAATTCTGATTTCCTCATCCTCGGCATAAATAAAGATTTTCCGCGGTGCCATGGAAACGAGCGGTGCAATGGTATTCGAATCAACGAACATCGGGTTTTCCGCCATTAGCTTCCGATCAATGGCATTGGCGAGATTACGCTTTGAGATCAATTGAAAATGCTGATTATAAAAGAAAAACTCATCCTTATATACGAGATGGACCTCCTCCAATAACGGTCGCCTTACCTCAAGCAGACCGCGCAGAAGGAATATAAACTCCTGATAATCCTGTTCAAGCTTATATTCATCAATCGCAATCCCAACTAGTGATACAAATTCATCCTGAATGGCACGCATCCGAAAACTCCATAAGGATTGAAAGGAGAATGGGACTTGTTCAGAGACGATTTCCTTAAATAAACCAGAAACTCTATTTCTTAATTTCTCAGGAAGATCGTTCGCACCGTGGTAAACAACCTCTCCCTCCCACATCAGCATGGCCATTTCCGCAATATGCTCTACCTCATCCTCGTCTTGAAATAAATAGCGATTCTGGATGATTTCCCTGATTTTCTTTTCCAAATGATAGGAAGAGAAGAAGGAATATAGGAATTCTATCAATGCAAGGCAGGCTGCCTGATCCCGATTCGGTTCAAGGCGGAAGGAGATGAACTTTTGTCCATCGTTCTCGGCTGGACAGACTGCCTGTTGGATGATTGGATGACTGTTCTGCATGCGAACATGCCAGCAGGCCTGTTCTTCCCGTGAATCAAAATGCACCGTGAGCAACCAAATCCCTCCAGACTTAACGAAACTTTATAATCCATGTATATGGGACAACGCATTCCTTTAGAATGACAGGTTCAAATTATAGGAATGAAAAAAAGAAGCCGCCCCATGCGGGCAGCTTCATTAATCTATTCTCTTCGGTTCTTGCCGTCCATCTCTACCGGCATTGTCAAGTTGCGGAACCGTTCCATGATTCGTTTTCCCTTCACTCGTTCCTCTTCTCCTCTTTGTGTATACGAGAAGTGGTGCTCAAGTTCCTTCCAATTAAAGTTGGAGGTAAAGAAGGTTGGCAGATTCTCATGCATCCTATATTGCAGGATTGGCCCCAGCACATCATCTCGCGACCAGGCACTCATCGTTTCTGCACCAATATCATCAATCATTAAGACTGGCACCTCTTTAAGGGCGTCTATTTTTTGGTTAAAGGTGTTTTCAGCAAACGACCCTTTCAGCTCACGGAGAAATTCCGGCCAGTACACGATATGAGAGGAAATGCCGTCCTCGGATAGCCCATTGGCAATGGCGCCAAGCAGATACGTTTTTCCAACCCCAAATTCACCGTATAAATAAAGCCCTTTATTGCGAATGCCTTTTTTGTAATTATCCACGAAGTTCTTTGCCTTCTCAATCGCTTCAATCCTTGCTTCAGTTACATGTTCATCAATATATAAATTAGCGAAAGTGGCATTAACAATTTCCTTAGGCACATGGCTCGCATGAATCAGCCTGCGCATGCGGCTTTTCTCCTCATGTAGGATTTTCTTGCGGCATGGCTCATAGGACACGTCAATTCTCTTTCCTTGGATGAACAAGCGTGGAACATGACCGCCAATTATATTCCGGCAGCTATCAAGTGATGGACATTCATCACATGTTTTTGTTTGCGTGGCATACTCATACAATTTGTTCATACTCTTTTCGACCATGTCGTTGGTCAGTTCGTCCTCATGCTCGCGGATAAAGGCTCGTACCTCCGGGTTGCTCAAGACGAGATTTCGCATTTCATCCCATCGTTTCTGAAATCCCTCACGATTCCCAAGCTTGTTCAAAGAGTCCTGTATATTTCTCACCGCTTACTCACCTCCTGATTGAGAGTTGCCTTGTATTTGTTCTTTCAATCTCCGTGCTCTCTCAGCGATATCCTCTGTCTGAGCGACCGGTTCTTTCTTCTTGCTGTCATCCATCCACTCCGGAATCATTTCTTTCCTGCCGGATGAAGCCGTACGGCGATTCGATGATTTCGTGTTCTTATTCTGTTTGTCATCGGCCCATTTTTGGTATTTCTTATGCTCGCTCTTAGCTGTTTCATAGGCTTCCCGTACAGTTGTGATCTTTTTGCGAGCCCAATGGGAAGCGATTGTCTCCACATAGCTCGCCTGCAGCTTCATATCAGAACGAAGCATCACATAATGGAGAAGCACATTGACGACACCAGGCGGCAGCTTCTGATTGACCATGACCTTTTCGACAAGGGCAAGGTCCTTCTCAGATGGGAGCGCCCCCTCAGACAAGCTAACGAGAAACTCAAGAGGCGAGGTTGTTTCAAATGTATAGAGCAAATGCTCCTCTGGCGTTTTCGGTTCAAAGATTGTCCGCTCAAACTCCGGCTGTACACGCTCGATGATTGCTGGCATCTCCTCACCGTGGTTAATCAGGAACAATTCACGAGCGCATTTGCGAAGTTCAGCTATATCAATCTCTTCATGTTCATTCTGGCAGCGTAATATGAGCTTGCTCATATCCATGACCCCAATCTTATACAGATAAGCCAACGTCGCCACTGCCTCCATGACCGCTGGAGTAAAGGCTTTACGTGAAATGAAGCTGCTCTTTAAGGAAGCAAATAATAACTCGAAATCAAATTGCTCGATGAAATTAGCACTGTACCCTTGTGTTTCCTTAGAGAAGAACTGATTTTGTCCTAATCGCTTTGGCTCGACCACTTCTTTTGGGTTCTTGAATTCCGTTTCAAATACATCAGTAAATGAGTGGGTCACATCCTCATAATCATCGGGAATCTTTTTATCAGAAAACATACCCAATAGCCTTTCATAATGCCGGCTGTCCAGCTTTTGCTGAAGGTAGATCGGCAATAGATCATCATGGAAAAACTTCTCCGGCGTAAGCGGAGCCATGATTTCATAGATGAAGACATTCCCTTCCTCAGTCGACTTCTTATATGTTTTCAACAAACCAATGCCCTCGAGTCTCCTCCGGCATTGATAAATCTCATCAAGAGGCATCCCAAGCACATCCATCAGCCAGCGGTGTGTGGTCTGCTTTGAATACATCAAACCGGTGGTCACCTCGTTGATGAAGGTCAAATATAGCGAGATGGAAAGACCGCCAATCAATGGCTGGTATAAGTATTGGATGACCTTATGGTCCATCTCTGATAATTTGTCCTTATATAGGACAACATATCGGTCTTTTGGGTTTACGAACATCCAGGAATATTGCATCATGTTTACAAACCTTTCGCCTACAAGAAGTGATAATGGCAAAAAAGAGCTAAAGAAAACTGCCTTCAGCTCTGTTTTAATCTTCTTTTTTTATTAATTCCTTTAATTCCTTAATAAATACGTTAATATCCTTAAACTGGCGATAAACAGAAGCAAACCTTACATAGGCCACTTCATCCACCTCTGCAAGACGGTCCATGACCATCTCTCCTATATGATCACTCTTCACTTCAGAGATGCCTTGGTTCCGCAATCCCTTCTCAACCTCTGTCGTGATTTCCTCCAGTTCTTTTAGGGCAACATGGCGTTTCTCACAAGCCTTGATTAATCCGCGGAGGATTTTCTCACGGCTGAATTCTTCACGGGCTCCGTCTTTCTTCACCACAATCAGCGGAATCTCTTCCACCTTCTCAAAAGTAGTGAAACGGTAACCGCACGATTCACATTCTCTTCTCCTGCGTATGGAACGCCCCTCATCAGCAGGCCGGGAATCGAGCACTCTTGTCCCGTTATGTTGGCAAGTTGGACATATCATTCAATTAGCACCGTCCCTTTCTTTATAGTTCTATCTTATAGAAACAAGCCCATTTGGACAAGTATTTGTTTAAAAAGACGATTCTCTTGGTCCATCGTCAAAAAAAGGATGCGATTTTTATCGGCATCCTCTTTGAATATAGAAATTTACATAGCCTGAATCCTTCTTACAGCCACCGGGCCCATCCCCCTTGGAATCTCAAAGGTTTCTTTCGTTTGAGCATTCAAGGCATCAGCGATGTAGTTGGCTGCGACGTTCGGATCAAGGTTGCCGCAAGTATATACATCAATGCTTGCATAACCGTGCTCCGGAAAACTATGAATCGTTAAATGCGATTCAGAAATGATGACGACTCCACTGACTCCCTGCGGAGCAAATTTATGAAAGGCAACCTCTCTTACTTCCGCTCCCGACCTGAGTGCAGCATCCACAAAAATTCGTTCGATTTTATTCATATCGTTCAACTTTGTTAAATCACAGCCCCATAATTCCGAAATGACATGACGACCAATAGTTTTCACATTTAATTCCCCCTTCAAGCATTTAAACGAATTTGATATCTTCGTTTCTGGCCGCAACTGCCACGGGGGAAAGTTAGTCCTGAGAGGTCCTAACCCTTTAAGCAGCCAATGCCAGGATATGAAGTTTACGGTTTTTAGTATATAATTTTTACCTAGTATTTGCAACATGACCTTCCCATTTTATACAATTTATCCCATATTAAATTCACCAAATAATAAAGCCGCTCCCCTCTACATTCGGGAACGGCTCTCTCTATATGGCCTTTCAGCTTACTTTCACTTCTTCCTTCACGAGCAAACGCGCCACATGATTAACGAGGTCCACTACTCTGCAGGAGTAGCCCCATTCGTTATCATACCAGGCCAGCACCTTTACCTTCTGTTCGCCTATGACCATAGTCGAGAGGCTGTCAATGATGGTGGAGTGCGGATTGGTTGTGAAATCAATGGAAACAAGCGGCTCATCACAAACCTCCATAATACCGGACAACTTTCCGTTTGCAGCACTCGTCAATGCGCGGTTAACATCATCGGCTGTAACCGGTGTCTTCAAGTCAACAACCAAATCCACAAGTGAGACATTCGGTGTCGGCACGCGGAGCGCCGTACCGTGCAGCTTGCCGTTTAATTGCGGCAGGACGAGTGACAATGCCTTTGCTGCGCCGGTTGTTGTCGGGATAATACTTTGACCGCAAGCTCGTGCTCTGCGCAGGTCTTTATGCGGATTATCGATATTATTCTGATCATTCGTATAGGCATGGATAGTTGTCATTAAGCCATTTTCAATGCCAAACTGCTCATCAAGCACCTTAGCTAGCGGAGCCAGGCAATTCGTCGTGCACGAGGCGTTTGAAATAACGAAATGATTAGCAATATCCAATTGTTCTTCATTAACGCCCATGACAATTGTGACATCCTCATTTGTTCCAGGTGCAGTGAGGACAACTCTCTTTGCTCCGGCGGTCAAATGAAGGGATGCTTTATCCCTATGATTGAATTTGCCAGTCGCTTCAATCACGATATCGATATCAAGGCTTTTCCATGGCAAGGCTTCTGGATTTCGATTATTTAACAGCAAAACCTTCTTTCCATCCACAACTAAATGATCCCCATGTGGAACGACTTCCCCATCAAATCGTCCATGAGTGGTATCATACTTTATTAAATGCGCTAATGTTTCCGCAGGATAGCTGGCATTAATCGCTACAATTTCCAGATTATCTTCCTTAATGGCCTTTCGGAAGACCATTCTTCCAATTCGACCAAATCCATTGATTGCAACTCTAGCCTTCATTCCATTTCCCCCTAATATGAGTTATACAATTAACCAAAAATCATATAAATAGTATAACACATTAAGAGGAATACTGCATAGTTCGAACACCTATTTTTGGCAATAAAACGATAAATGGTTAATAGCACTAAAAATGGCCACCCCTGATTATCAGGAGCAGCCTTTTCTCTATCTCTATTTAAATTGTTTCATAATTTCTTTTACCTGTTCAATTGTTTCAGAAACCGGTCCATTATTATCAATAATATAGTCTGCCAATTTCCGTTTATCATCGATTGGCATTTGAGCACGAATCCGAGCCAAGGCGTCCGCTTCGCTGTAACCGTCTCTATCCATAAGCCTCTTTAATTGGGTCTCCATCGAAACATAGACAAGAATAGTCTCTTCCACCATATGAGTGAGCTTGCTCTCAAACAGCAAAGGAATGTCCATAATAACAATGGACGTCCCCTCGAGAAATGCGCGCTCCGTTTCCTGCCTCATCCACTCCCTTACCGCCGGATGGACAATTGCATTTAACGTTTGGCGTTTCTCATCATCCGAGAAGATGATGGCCCCAAGCTTCTTTCGATTAAGCGTCCCGTCCTCAAGGAGAATATCACGCCCAAAAGCTTCCGTAATTTCCCGTAGAGCCGGCATGCCTGGTTCAACAACCTTCCTGGCCGCGACATCTGCATCAACGACAGGGTAGCCTTGCGAGATAAGCCAGTTTGAAACCGTACTTTTCCCGCTGGCGATTCCTCCTGTCAGTCCGATTATTTTCTTCATATATTACCGTTTCCCCTGTCTAAAATAGTTTACTGATTCCGAGTGCGATTAAAACAATTCCAGGTACAAAGGACAATACCTTTGAGAAGAATGAATCATTTAAGTATTTGCCGGCCTGAAGACCAACCTTCATAAAGACAGCGCTCATGATGAAGCTGAGCAATACGACACCGGTAAGCGGATAGTTGAGAATACCGGCTCCAATTCCTGCACCGAACCCATCAAGGGAAAGGGCAAAGCCCAAAAAGCAGGCTTCAAGACCTGTTATCGTGCCGGAACGGTCAAAGTCAGCGCTGAGCGGCTTCTTCAAGATATGGATCACAAGACCAATTGACTTAATCTCCAGCTGAAACAACGTCCGTTCGTCCACATTCAAGTACACATCATCATTTTGCTTTAAATTGCTAGTAGTCGTCCAAATGCCTAATGAAATGAGTATAAGCCCTCCTAGCACACCTGCCCATGATTCTGCCATGAAGTGTTCACTCGCAGAACCTGTAAACATTCCAATTGCAAAACTCAAAGCCGAACAAGCGGCAATGATCATAATCGACCTTATAGGAATGGCTACATTCCGGATACCATAGGTCATTCCGACACCACAGCTGTCAAGGCTAACTGCCATAGCGAGTAAGAGTATTGAAGCCAAGTGCTCCATTGACAGGGACTCCTTTCAACAATCAATACCCTACTATATGACAGGAGCCTATCTTTGGTTCATCTTCGTTTCTGACAGGAAGGACAGTAGACGGTTCCTCTGCCACCGACGGTAATTCTCTCCATGATTGTGCCGCATGTCTTACAGGGCTGCCCCTTCCTGGAATAAGCAAATAATTCAAGCTGGAACATACCAATCTGTCCCTGGGAGTTTACGTAAGAACGAATCGTGCTGCCGCCTTTTTCAATGGCTTCAGCAAGTGTCGTCTTAATCGCCGCATACAAACGCTGGATTTCCTCTTTATCCAAGGAGGAAGCAGGTCGCTCCGGATGAATGCCCGCATGAAACAAGGCCTCATCCACATATATATTTCCAAGCCCTGCAAGCAGGCGCTGATCCAAGAGGACCGTCTTAATGAAGCGATGCGTCTTTTTAAGTCCTGCCTCCAAATGCTCCGGAGTGAATTCATCAGAAAATGGTTCAGGCCCTACCTTCGACAATGGCAGAACATCCTGCTCCGTTCCTTTCGGGTACAAATGCATTGTGCCGAACTTGCGTACGTCCCTGTACCTAAGCTCCGTCCCATCTGTGAATTTGAATATGACATGAGTATGCTTATCCATCTCTTCACTCTTGTCGAAAAGCCCATACTTACCTTCCATCCTCAAATGAGAGACAAGGCTGTAATCATCTAGATAAAAGATGAGAAACTTGCCGCGACGGCCGATTTCCTGAATGGTCTGTCCCTTAAGGAAGAGACGGAATAATTCAGTATCATCCGGTTCCTTAATGATTTTGCCCCATCGCACTTCCACATCCTCTATTGTCTTGCCTAGCACCATGACCTCTAGCGTTCGCCTAATCGTTTCTACTTCTGGTAATTCAGGCAAATAAATACCCCCTTATGCCGCTCTCTATTTTGCATCGTACCATGTGTTGCCAAATGAATAATCCACCTTGAGCGGAACACTCAATTTAATGGCATTCTCCATTTCCTCCGGTACAATTTTCTTTAAGATGTCTATTTCTTCCTTTGGCGCTTCAAAAATCAATTCATCATGCACTTGCAGTAATAGCTTCGCTTTCAAATTCTCTCTCTTCAGCCGATCGCTCATGTGAATCATCGCCAATTTAATAATGTCAGCGGCACTGCCCTGTATTGGCGTGTTCATGGCTGTCCGTTCTGCAAAACCGCGGACATTGAAATTCCGGTTATTGATTTCAGGGATATATCGGCGGCGGTGCAGAAGGGTCGTGACATAGCCGCGCTCCTTCGCGTCCTCGATTATATCCTTCATGTAACGCTGGACGCCCGGATAGCTATCTAAATAACGGTCAATGAATGTGCCCGCTTCCTTACGCGTAATATTGAGATTTTGCGATAATCCATAATCACTGATGCCATATACAATCCCAAAGTTGACCGCTTTTGCTTGACGCCTCATTATGGACGTCACTTCCTCTTCTGTTACATGGAAGACGTCCATCGCTGTTTTTGTATGGATGTCCATATCTGCCTTGAATGCATTGATTAAGTTCTCGTCATCTGCAATATGGGCAAGGACACGCAGCTCGATTTGGGAATAGTCAGCAGCAAAGATGACCCAATCTTCCACTGATGGCACAAACGCCTGACGGATTTTCTTGCCTTCTTCCAGACGGATAGGAATGTTCTGCAAATTGGGGTCAGTCGAGCTGAGACGTCCCGTTTGCGTTAACGCTTGATTGAAGCGCGTATGAACCTTTCCATCCTCATGGATGACCTTCAATAACCCTTCAATATAGGTGGATTGTAGCTTGCCCAGCTGGCGATAAATCAGGATTTCGCGGATGATTTCATGCTTGTTCTCAAGCTTCTCCAGGATATCCGCTGATGTGGAATAACCTGTTTTCGTCTTCTTGATTACCGGCAGACCCAATCGTTCAAAAAGGATGACACCTAATTGCTTCGGTGAGTTGATGTTAAACCTCTCACCAGCGAGGTCATAAATTTTCGCCTCAATATCAGCAAGCCTCGCCGCCAGCTCGCCGCCCATTTCCTTCAATCTCTCCTTGTCCACCTTGACTCCGGTAATCTCCATCTCTGCCAGGATGATGGCGAGAGGCAATTCCAAATCCATCAACAAGGATAATTGCGCATTCGCAATTAACTGACTTTCAATACTCGCTTTGATTAAGCCCATCGCATGAGCCTTGCGTGCAATATGCTCACCGCAAACCTCCGGACTTGGGATTTTACGTTTCGCTCCTTTTCCATATACATGCTCATCCGTTTGGATATGACCTGCATTATGCTTTTTCGCAAGATCGGCCATATCGACTTCCGGCTCAGCAGGGTTAAGCACATAGGAAGCAAGGAAAAGGTCAAAGCTGGCACCTTTCAGCTCAATCCCCTCTCGATGCAGGGCAACAGTCGTTTTCTTTACATCATGCACCGTTTTCTTCATGTCAGGATTTCCTGCCCACTCCTTAAACACATCAGACTCGACAGCCTTATCCTTCTCGATAAAGAAAGTTCCCTTCGCATTTGAGATGGCCAGTCCAATGATAGGCGCAGTATGATAATTATCCTCCAGGATTTCTACATACAGCGCTGTATCATCAGTGAATAGCTCAGGTGTAATCTCCTTGACGAATGTATAGTCAATCTCCTCTAGCACCTCATTTTCCTGAGCCTTAACCGGATCCATCTTCTCGATTAAGGTTGCAAAGCCAAGCTCCTTATAAATGGCAAGCAGCTTTTCTTGATCAGGTCCTGTGTAATCGACTTCCTCAAGGCTGACTTCGATTGGCGCCTTTGTTTCAATGGTCGCCAGCTGTTTAGAGAGGATGGCCTGCTCTTTATATTCTTCAATTTTTTCCTTTAATTTCTTGCCGCTCACCTTATCAGGCGACTCAACAACCGCCTCCACAGTTCCGAATTGATGCAGAAGCTTAAGGGCTGTCTTCTCTCCAACACCAGGAATTCCAGGGATATTATCAGAGGAATCGCCCATCAAGCCCTTCAGGTCGATGATTTGCTCAGGCGTCAAATCATACTTCTCTCGAATATGCTGAGGTGTGTAATCCTCCATGTCAGTGATTCCTTTACGCGTAATTCGAACTGTCGTTTTCTCTGAAGCCAGCTGCGTCAAATCCTTGTCTCCAGATATGACCGTGACCTCGTATCCGTCTCCCTCTGCGAGCACGGCGAGTGTGCCGATAATGTCATCTGCTTCATAATTCGTCAATTCATAGCGGGAAATACCATAGGCATCCAGCAATTCGCGTATGAATGGGAATTGCTCGGACAGCTCAGGCGGCGTCTTTTGACGGCCTCCCTTATATTCTGCGAACGTGCTGTGGCGAAATGTTGTCTTACCCGCATCAAAGGCCACCAGCATATGGGTCGGCTTTTCCTCTTCCATAATTTTATTCAGCATCATCGCAAAGCCGTATATGGCATTTGTATGTACACCCTTATCATTATTGAGCAAAGGCAATGCGAAAAATGCTCGGTAGGCAATGCTATTGCCATCTATTAAGACGATTCTTTTATCCATGCTTTCCTCCCATTTGAGCTAATTTATCCAATTAACCGACAATCTTATTACTCTATTCTAACATGAGTCTTGATTGAAAGAAAAACAGCTGTTCCATCCTTTGAGAGCAAGGTTTACTCCTTTTTTCAGGAAATTAAAAAGCTCCCTTCACGAACCAAGTGAAAGGAGCTAACATTTCTTATATCATTTATTTTCCTCTGTCAGAGCCTTGAGACCTCGGAATGATTACCGTAAACGTACTGCCCTCATCAAGCTTGCTGTCAATCGTAATTTTACCATGATGAGCCTCAAGGATATGCTTTACGATGGCAAGTCCGAGACCAGTCCCGCCGCTCTCCCTGCTCCTGTCCTTATCAACCCGATAAAAGCGCTCAAAAATACGCGGAAATTCCTTTTCATCAATGCCAATTCCCGTATCCGAAACCTTGATAAAAACCTCATCCTTATCCTCACTCACAGATACGGTCACCTTTCCATTTGGCGGAGTATAGGCAATAGCATTGCTGACAAGGTTGATGATGACTTGCTGCAAGCGGAAAGAATCCGTTTCACAAACGATTTGTCTTTTCGGATCGACTATCTCGAAGCAGATATTTTTTTTAGCTGCTTTCTTTTCAAGAATCTCGAAGGTATCCATCAGGACAGGCATGATATCCACCTTTTGAAAATCAAGCTGGAAGCCGTGCTGTTCAACCTTTGATAACTCAAGCAATTCCTTGATCAGTGCCTGCAGTCTATTGCTCTCTTTCAGGATGATTGACAAGAAATGGTCAAGTGTATTCTTATCTTCCTTCGCGCCGTCAATCAACGTCTCCGTGAACCCCTTGATCGACGTAACTGGAGTATTCAATTCATGTGATACATTAGCCACGAACTGCTTTCGTACCCTTTCAAGATCTTTCAGTTCCGTAATATCGTGGAAGACAAGAATGATTCCTTTCCATTCACCTTTTGGGCCAATGATTGGAGCTCCATACACTTCGAAATTCTTCCGCTCAAGCCCAATAGTCAGTACAATTTGCTTTTTGACCTTTTGCTCCACCATGAAGATTTCCTCGATTAAAGCGTTCACTTTCTCGCTGTCAATCACTTTATAATACAACTCAGATAAGTAGCTCTCTTCATCTACCTGAAAGAGATTGAGGTAAGCTCGATTGACCATATTGATATAACCCTTGTCATCAATCAATAATAACGCGCTTCCCATATTCTCAATCAAGGTATTGAGCCGGTCCTTTTGAATATCATACGCAATATTCATCTCTTGCAAATCACGGGCGAGCTGATTAATGGAATTATTCAGTATCCCCGCTTCTTTATTTCGCCCGACATATGATCGCGCACGATAATTGCCCTTCGCCAGCTCGCGCACAGCATGAAGTGCACTATCAATCGGCATGAAATACTTTTTAACGATTTGAAAGACAAACAGCATGATAATAATAAAAGCAATACCCAAAAACGACAGGGAAGTTGCCAACACAGACACCCCTTCTATACCAGGGTTCCTCTCTTTCCCGACGAGCAGGTAACCTCCTGCCGCTTGATTGCTATCAAGGTAATAATATAAGCCTGTTGACTTTAGCTCACCAACAGCTGGTTCAGCAGAATCCCCTGCATACTCCTTTACCTCAGCCTGATAAAGGGCACGCTCCTCTTCCGTTAACCCTTCTTCAGCATCGGTAAATTCCGAAAGAAGATTACCATCAGAACCGGCGAGAAGAATTGTCATGCCATACTTTTTGCTGAGCTGATCGAGCCTGCTATTTAGAATATCTGAATCCTCTATATCTGTAAGCTGCCATTCAATGATTTGCGCTGCATCCTTTAAGTCGTTCTTAGTATCTCTCTCAAGATACATTGTGAAAAGCTTTCCTAAAAGAATCGCAAACAACAGGGTTACAATCAGGATAGCGGATGCTATTTCAACGACCATCATTCTTCTTGCTTTGTTCATTCTTTCGGTTCCTCTAGTTTATAGCCTAAACCGCGCACGGTTTTAATGTAGACTGGTTTCTTCGTGTCCTGTTCAATCTTCTCACGCAGATGGCTGATATGAACATCCACAATTCGTGTATCACCGACGAAATCATAATTCCAAATCACGTTCAGCAGCTGGTCTCTTGTAAGGATTCTAGATTTATTCTTTGCCAAATAGGCTAATAACTCAAATTCCTTTGGAGTAAGCTCAAGCATTTCATCACCTAAATAGGCTTCATACCGCTCAAAATAGATTTTCAGTTTAGCAATCGTCATGCATTCTGAATCATCTTCTTTTGTCTCACTTGCCATATTCAGCATATCTACTCTGCGAAGAAGCGCCTTCACCCTTGCCACAACCTCACGCGGGCTGAATGGCTTCGTCATATAATCATCTGCACCAAGTTCAAGTCCTAGGACTTTATCAAATTCTTCACTTTTAGCAGTTAGCATCAAAATTGGAACCGTTATTTTATTTTGTCGTAAAATTTTACAAACCTCAATCCCGTCTAACTTTGGCAGCATGAGATCCAATATGACAACATCTGGTTTCTCCGTCATTGCCAGTTGCTTGCCCATTTCCCCATCCATAGCCTTAATAACAGTAAATCCAGCTTGTTCCAGATTATATGTGAGCAAGGTAATGATTGATTCTTCATCTTCTACAACCAGAACTTTTTTACTCATCTTATCCTCCCAATACGCTTCATTCATGAAAGCTTAAGTTTGATTAATCAACCATATTTTTGTATTTCGAATCATACTCACTTACATTTATTGTAAAGAAGATTATAGAGAATCAACTAAGCTGCCTTCTCTTATTCTTCTAGCAATAGTTTAATCCCTCACTATTATATATGAAAAGAAGAAATCTTGATATAATACCTGAATGGGAAAATAGCTCAGATGATGGAAAGAGATACGGGGACTGCAGTTGGGCGGTTTCAGAAAAACATTCATGAAAATAGGGATTTAAAGTTATAGAAACTGCATCAGAGTTTAATTCCATTTCCTATACTTTAACTAGCTTGCGCAAGAAAACATAAAAAAGGACTCTGATTAAAATCATTCAGAGTCCTTTCATCCTTATTTCTTTACACAAGAATAGACATAACCGCTTTAACCGACTGAACTGACTGTGCAAGGGCGGCTTTTTCCTCGTCCTGCAATTTCAGCTCAATGACTTTTTCTATGCCGTTTGCTCCTATGATGGCTGGTACGCCAAGGTAGATTCCATCATAGCCATATTCTCCCTCTAAATAAGCTATAGCTGGGAGAACCCGGCGCTGATCCTTCAAGATAGCTTCAGCCATGGAAACAAGAGAGGCAGCAGGTGCATAGTAGGCACTGCCATTACCCAGCAGTTCCACAATCTCTCCTCCGCCTTTTCTTGTCCGTTCGACAATGCTTTCGAGCCGTTCTTTTGGAATAAGCTGATCCAAAGGAATTCCGCCAGCATAGGAATAGCGGACAAGGGGAACCATATCGTCCCCATGTCCCCCAAGCACAAAGCCGGTTATATCCTTGACAGACAGATTTAATTCCTGAGCGACAAATGTGCAAAATCTTGCGGTATCAAGAACGCCTGATTGCCCAATGACACGATTCTTCGGAAAACCAGTTTCTTTAAAAACCGTGTAGGTCATCGCATCAACCGGATTGGTCAGCACGATAATGTAGCTATCTGGCGAATATTTCGCAACTTCCTTTGCCACTGAACGCATGATTTTCTGGTTGGTTTGCACAAGGTCATCACGACTCATTCCTGGTTTACGGGCAATGCCTGCCGTAATAATCACTAGATCAGAATCCTTGGTGTCCTCGTAATCAGATGTACCTGTAATAGATGCATCAAACCCCTGAACCGGGCCAGCCTCGGCCATGTCCAACGCCTTCCCCTTTGTAGGCTTTTCCATCTGCGGTATATCAACGAGCACGACATCTCCAAGCTCCTTTTGAGCCAATAGAAATGCTGTTGTTGCTCCTGTAAAACCACTGCCGATTACAGAGATTTTATTGCGCTTCAATCCCATATATCATCTACCCCCATCTTTTATTGACGGTACCGTTCAACACCCCTCAGCGAATCCTGTCTGTCTTACCCTTGTATTTCTTATTCCATGTTCTTGATTAATTCATCAGCAAACTCAGAACATTTCACTTCATTTGCTCCATCCATCAAGCGAGCGAAGTCATAAGTGACCACTTTAGAGTCAATTGTTTTTTCCATGGAACGAGTGATCATGTCTGCTGCTTCATTCCAGCCTAAATGTTCAAGCATTAATACACCGGATAGAATGACAGAGGATGGGTTCACTTTATCAAGGCCAGCATATTTTGGTGCAGTACCATGTGTTGCTTCAAAAATCGCATGACCAGTAACATAGTTAATGTTCGCACCAGGTGCGATACCGATTCCGCCGACTTGTGCAGCAAGAGCGTCAGAGATATAATCTCCATTCAAGTTCATTGTCGCAACTACGTCGAATTCTCTTGGTCTAGTCAAAATTTGTTGTAAGAAGATATCTGCGATAGAATCCTTCACAATAATCTTGCCTGCAGCTTCCGCATCAGCTTGGGCTTTATTCGCTGCTTCTGTTCCTTCAGCTTCTTTAATGCGGTCATATTGTGCCCATGTAAATACTTGTTCGCCGAATTCTTGCTCTGCTACTTCATAACCCCAGTTCTTGAAGGCACCTTCTGTGAATTTCATGATATTTCCTTTATGAACAAGCGTTAAGGATTTCCTTCCTTCCTTAATTGCATAATTCAAGGCTGCGCGCACAAGGCGTTTTGTTCCTTCTTCAGAAACTGGTTTAATGCCAATACCTGAAGTCTCTGGGAAGCGAATCTTAGATACGCCCATCTCATTGCGAAGGAAATCTAATAGTTTCTTAACATCATCAGATCCTTTTGCATATTCAATTCCAGCGTAGATATCTTCTGTATTTTCACGGAAAATAACCATATCTGTATCTTCCGGACGTTTAACCGGTGAAGGAACACCGTTGAAATAACGGACAGGTCTTAAGCATGTGTATAAATCAAGTTCTTGGCGAAGAGCAACATTTAAAGAGCGAATTCCGCCGCCAACAGGAGTAGTCAATGGCCCTTTTATCGCGATTAAATATTCTTTAATCACATCAAGTGTTTCAGCCGGGAGCCATTCACCTGTTTCGTTAAATGCTTTTTCACCAGCTAATACTTCTTTCCAAACGATTGCTTTCTCTCCATTATAAGCTTTTTCTACAGAAGCTTCTAGTACACGCGATGCCGCAGCCCAAATATCCGGACCCGTTCCATCTCCTTCAATAAAAGGAATGATAGCGTGATTTGGCACTTGCAAAGCGCCGTCTACTACTTTGATTTTTTCTGCCTGACTCATTGAAAATCCCTCCAGCATGTATCAGCAAGCGATATGCCGCTGATTTCTTAGTCTCTATTTATCTCTGTTTCTTTAACACTCTAAAGTATAGCATAACAATTACTAATATTATGAAAAAAACGTTTATTTACAAGTATCAGAATTATTTAAAGAGGCTTGTCCTTTGCACAATGAAATTTAACGTTCTTCGATCGGAACGTACTTCTGCATGCCAGGACCGACATACTCCGCACGCGGACGAATCAAACGATTGTTTTCGTATTGCTCAAGAATATGAGCAATCCATCCGGACATACGGCTGACAGCAAAGATTGGCGTAAACAAATCATGGTCAATGCCTAAGCTATGGTAGACAGATGCAGAATAAAAATCTACGTTTGGTGGCAGAGGTTTTCTGGATGTAACCAGCTCCTCAATTTTTGTAGACATTTCGTACCATTTTGGTTCGCCGTTCATGTCAGTGAGTCTTTTGGACATTTCACGGAGATGTTTTGCACGAGGGTCCCCTTTGCGGTATACACGGTGGCCGAAGCCCATAATCTTCTCTTTATTATCAAGCTTATTATTGATATAAGCTTCAACATTCTCAAGTGTATCAATCTCTTTGAGCATCTTCATAACAGCTTCATTTGCTCCGCCATGCAATGGCCCTTTCAAAGCGCCAATTGCTGCCGTTACTCCTGAATACATATCAGAAAGTGTGGCCACACAAACACGCGCTGTGAACGTAGAAGCATTCAATTCATGATCTGCATGGAGAACGAGAGCTTTATTGAAGGCTTCAATCTCCACTTGGCTCGGTTCATTGCCATTTAACATATACAAGAAGTTTTGAGCGTAACCAAAGTCCTTGCGAGGCGCAATTGGCTCCAAGCCTTTACGGATGCGTGAAAAAGCTGTCACAATAGCAGGAATCTTCGCTTGCAAACGAATCGCTTTTCTTAAATTTGCCTGATCATCCATTACATCCGCTTCTTCATCGTATAATCCAAGCATAGATACAGCTGTTCTCAAAGCCCCCATCGGATGCACTTTTTCAATAGGATACATTTTGAAATACTCAATGATTTCATTTGGCAGTGCCGCATTAGCAGCCAATTGATTCTTCAAGTCTTCTAATTCAAGATGGTTTGGCAGCCTTAAGTTCCATAAAAGGAAAATAACCTCTTCAAAGCTTGCGTTCTCTGCTAAATCATCAATGTCATACCCCACATATGTGAGAGTGTCATCAATGATTGAGCTAATGGAAGATGATGTAGCAACAATACCTTCTAATCCTTTTGTTACAGACATTAGTAATCTCTCCTTTGCCAGAAATTTCCCCTATGTTTTTCAAACCACTGGTCAGTCGGGCTCATCATGCTGAATATATCCCGGCTCTAAGCTATATCCCGCATAATTTTATACTCTTATAACAAGTAAGCGTTATCATAAGAATGTATTTTCAACCCCTAAAAACCACATTCTGAACGTTTGCTCAGAATAATAATAGGGTTCACAAAAAAATTGTAAATTTTTGTGAAACCCAAACCCATTTATAATTATAAACAATAATTCCAAATTTGTGAAAGAAAATACCTCACAAAATTAATTGACATAAATTCTTTCGGAAAGAATTATCTAAATAAATCAATCAGCTGCATCATCAAGTAGGCAATCCCAGCTCCAATCAGCGGACCGACTGCCACTCCGTTAAATAGGGCCACAGCAAGTATTGTTCCAAATACGAGAGCAACTGTGATATGCGGATCAGAGGAAAGCAGCTGTATGCCATTTTTCGCAATCAGGGCAACTGCTATTCCCGAAAGCATCGCAACCCATGCATATGGTGATTTAGCGGCTTCAGCCAGCTGCTTGAAGCCAATATTGCCCGTGGCAATAGGAACGAGCACAGCAATTGTGATGATAGTTACACCCCAATTGATTCCTTTTGATTGCACATAAGCAAGGAATCGGCCATCCGTCCCTGCCACTTTTACTAGCAGCAAGAAACCTGTAGCAACTATAAGAGAGGTATTCTTAGCCACAATCCCGATTAAAAGCAGGATAATCAAGAAGATATAAGGTCCATACATGTTCGTTCATCCTTCCGATGATAGAGTAGAAAATTGTGAATAAATATTTTTTTGCCTTTGCGGTAATAATCTAATTTTTATCAAACTAAAGATAAGAATAGTTGTCTCATCAAAACCTCTTTTAAGGAGGCACCAAATCGTGAATTTTGAATACCTATACCGGGCTCTTCGCTTTATAATGGTCATTACCGGCTCTGTCATAACGATTTATTTATTGCTGCTGACGGCAAAATATACATACCCTTTCATCATTGGGATATGTCTTGCCTTCTTAATGAACCCCTTTATCACCTTTACAACTGAAAAATTGCGGTTTCCTCGAGCCTTGTCTGTCCTGGTCAGTATGATTGTCGTGATTGCCTTAATTGCCGGATTGATTACCTTTTTAATCACCGAAATCGTAGCCGGAGCGGCCTATTTATCCAACGTGCTGCCTGAACATCTCGACAATATGATCAAACTGATACAAGACTTTTTCCAGAGTAGGATTCTTCCTCTGTATGAAAGGATCATTTCCTTATTCAATGATTTAGAGGATGGACAGCAGGATACGATTCTGTCAAATATCGAAAACATTGGCAGCAGCATTGGTACGACACTTACAAACCTTATCCAAACAACCCTTGGTTTTGTTCCCAAACTTATCGGCTGGCTTCCGGGCGCAGGAACAGGAGCCCTCTTCTCCTTGCTTGCGACCTTCTTCATTGCAAAGGAATGGAACAAGTTTTTAGCAAAGACACAGCAGCTGCTTCCAGCCAAAGCTCTATTTAACATCAAAAAAATCATCGTAGAACTTGAGCGGGCATTATTTGGCTTTATCCGCGCGCAATTAACGCTTATAACCATAACAACACTTATTGTGCTCCTCGGCCTACTGATTCTAAGGATAGAATTTGCCATCACCATTGCCTTGATTACTGGATTTGTCGATTTGCTTCCGTATCTCGGAACTGGTTTTGTATTTGTCCCTTGGATTATCTATGCATTGATGACCGGAAATTTCAGCCTCGCTCTTGGGCTGGCCATTCTTTACACCGTCGTTATTGTTCAGCGGCAGGTAATGGAACCAAAAATCCTTTCTTCAAGCATCGGGCTCGACCCGCTTATAACCTTGATTGCCATTTTCGTCGGTTTTAAGACAATCGGTTTCATCGGCCTCATTATCGGGCCCATTGTCCTTATAATCATCCGCTCCCTCTATAAGCTCCGTATCCTTCATGATGTTTGGGATTTCATCATGGGCAGAAAACCAACTGAATTTACAAAATAAAAAACGGCTGTTCATGGCAAACGATGTCTTTGCCTGCCATGAACAAGCCTCCCCTATTTAACGGATGATTCTAATGGTACCTTGCGATCGGCTCATAATCTTCCACATTAATGCGGTGATTAGCGGTTTCGCCCATTTTCTTGTAATCGGTATCAGCAAAATCAGCCCTGCTAAATCACTTATAAATCCCGGCAATAGAAGCAGGAAAGCACCGGCTAAAATACAGATTCCATTAAAGAGCTCCTCCCCTGGCATCATTCCTCTGTTCAATTGTTCCTGCGCCCTTCTTAGTGTCTGAATCCCTTGCCTCTTCGCAAAGAGAAAGCCGAAAATTCCGGTTAAGAACATAAGGGCTACTGTCCACCCTATGCCAATATAAGACCCTGCCAGCAAAAGGGTAATAATCTCAAGCGTTGGAATCAATATAAAAAGAAACGTCGGTCGTTTCATAATAAGCCCCCTAAATCATAATCTTCTTTAAAGTGTACCACGAAAAGAAAAAGAGCTGCCTAAATTAGCAATTGCCAACTTAAACAACTCTTCCCCCTTATTCATTATAGGATGCTTGAATGTCCTTCATAAATACGGCCGCTTCTTGCATGAACGGTAACAACTTGTCCGTCCTTCAATTCAGCTGTCGCATTTTTTGCACCAACGATTACAGGAATGCCTTGGCTTAATCCTACTACAGCAGCATGGCTTGTTAATCCGCCTTCTTCCGTAACTAGAGCCGCACATTTTTCAATCGCCGGCATCATGTCGCGGTCGCTCGCGTTTGTAACGAGAATGCATCCTTCTGTTGCTTTCTCAATTGCTTCAGCAGCATTTTTAGCTACAACCACTTTGCCTGATGCAGACTTGCGGCCGATACCTTGTGCGCTTACCAATACAGAACCGATGATGTGAATCTTCATGATGTTCGTTGTACCAGATTCGTTCACAGGAACACCGGCTGTGATAATGACTAAATCACCAGGGTTCACAATGTTGTGCTTCGTCGATTCTGATACAGCATTTTCAAGCATATCATCAGTGTTTGTAGTTTGTGTGCCAAGGACTGGCTGAACGCCCCATACTAATGCAAGCTTGCGCATTACACGCTCATGAGCTGTAACCGCGATGATTGGCGCATTAGAACGATAGCGAGAGATCATTCTAGCTGTAGACCCGCTTTGTGTAGGAGCAATGATGGCAGAAACTTTTAAGTTTAATGCCGTATGTGCCACAGACAAACCGATCGCTTCTGTTACATTGTACTCATGATCTTTGCTGCGAGCAGAAAGAATCTCTTTATAATTCAAAGCAGTCTCTGTTTTTTGAGCAATATTGTGCATAGTTTGAACGGCTTCTACTGGATATTGACCAGCAGCTGTTTCACCAGAAAGCATAATTGCATCTGTGCCATCAAAGATTGCATTGGCAACGTCACTTGCTTCCGCACGAGTCGGACGAGGGTTGCGCTGCATGGAATCAAGCATTTGTGTCGCTGTGATAACTGGTTTAGCCAAACGGTTGCAGCGTTTGATTAAATCCTTTTGAACGAGCGGCACATCTTCAGCCGGAATCTCAACCCCAAGGTCTCCACGGGCAACCATTAATCCGTCGGAAACCTCAAGAATTTCCTCGATGTTTTCTACACCTTCATGATTCTCAATCTTAGGGATGATTTGGATATGACCAGCATCATGTTTTTCAAGCAATTCTCTGATTTCAAGCACATCAGCTGCACGGCGAACGAATGAAGCCGCAATGAAGTCAACATCTTCTTGGATACCGAAAACAATGTCCTCAGCGTCTTTTTGTGTAATTCCAGGCAATTTAACAGATACACCAGGTACGTTAACGCCTTTTTTGTTTTTAATCATTCCAGTATTAAGTACTTTCGTGTGGATTTCACCTTTGGATTTATCCACTGATGTTACTTCAAGACCAATCAGCCCATCATCCACAAGAATTCTTGAACCTGGCTGTACATCATCAATTAAACCTTCATAAGTGATGGAAAATTTCTCTGGTGTTCCTAGAACTTGAGTGCTGGAAATCGTCACATTATTTCCGGCAACTAGTTCAAAACCGCCATTTTCCATATCATGCGTACGAATCTCAGGTCCTTTCGTGTCGAGCAAGATCCCAACAGTCTTGCCTGTTTCCTTTGCAGCTTGGCGAATTGTTTGAATTCGTGCGCGGTGCTCCTCGTGGCTTCCATGAGAAAAGTTAAGGCGTGCCACGTTCATGCCGGCCTCCATCAAAGCCTTAAGCTTTTCTAATGATTCACTGGCAGGGCCAATCGTACACACAATTTTCGTTTTACGCATGCTGTATCCTCCTAATTACTTTATATAGCCTTAAATTGACAGCTCATCCGATAATTTATACATTTTTTGATCGATAACATGCGGCATTTTCAATGCTTCAATAATATCATAATCAACCAACTTGTTATTCACTATCCCGACAGCGCGGCCGCCTTTGCCTTCCATAAGCAATTCAACTGCGCTTGCTGCCAAACGGCTCGCTAAAACACGGTCATGGGCAGTAGGAGATCCTCCGCGCTGAACATGTCCTAGCACGGTTACGCGTGTTTCTGCACCGGTATGCCTTTGAATTTCTTGACCGATTTCAAAACCGCTTCCTACACCCTCAGCAACAACAATAATACTGTGTTTCTTACCTCTATCATGCCCACGGTTTAGCTTATTAATGATATCATTCATGTCATGGCTTTCTTCTGGGATGAGAATGGATTCCGCTCCGCCAGCCATACCAGCCCATAAGGCGATATCTCCGGCATTTCTTCCCATAACTTCAATCACATACGTTCTGTCATGGGAGGTTGCTGTATCCCTGATTTTGTCAATGGAGTCAATAACCGTATTTAACGCAGTATCGAATCCGATTGTGAAATCAGTTCCCGGGATATCATTATCAATTGTTCCAGGCACTCCTACGCATGGATAGCCGAGCTCTGTAAGTGCTCGCGCTCCGCGGTAAGAACCATCTCCACCGATGACAACAAGACCTTCGATTCCAAACTTTTTAAGTTGCTCAATGCCCTTAAGCTGCACTTCCCTTTCCTTGAATTCCGGACAACGTGCGGTATAGAGCATTGTTCCTCCTCTATGTATAATGTCTCCAACAGAACCTAGTTCCAGCTTTTTGATGTTTCCATTAATCAGCCCTTGGTAACCATTGTAAATTCCATATACTTCAACATTATGGTAGATCGCTTTACGGACAACTGCACGAATCGCGGCGTTCATACCTGGAGAATCTCCTCCACTTGTTAATACGCCAATTTTCTTCATGATACTCACCTCAAGTATATTATAATCTCTTCTATAGAGCTTCAACCTGTAAAGTATGGAAAGGAAGAAACACAATGATGAAACGATATAATCATTATTGCAACTTTATTCTATGATAACAAAATACTTTCGTAAACCCCATTTTATCCAGTATTTACACTTGAAAACGGTATCAAGCCATTAAATATCATCATATTTAGAGAAAATGAATATTCTTTGTATTTTTCCCAACATCTTAAAAAAGAAACGTACATCCGTCTGTACGCTTCTTCTTTTCTCTATTGATAGGAAAAAATACTGCCAAGAAAATTATATTTTCCAATCTTCCTGTACTTCATATAACGTGTATCTAATAACTCTTCTACTTCAAGTGATAATAGTTTCTCCATTGATTGCGCTAGTATACGGTCAATTTCTTCGGCCTGCTCTTCAGCTGAACAATGGGCTCCACCAAGCACCTCAGGAATAACCTCATCAATGATGTCTAATTCTTTTAGGTCCCTAGCTGTAATCTTCATGGATTCAGCGGCTTTTTTTGCCTGAGCGGAATCCTTCCAGAGGATAGAGGCGGCTCCTTCAGGAGATATTACCGAATAAGTAGAGTTCTCAAGCATATGTAAATGATCGCCGACACCGAGGGCCAACGCTCCCCCGCTTCCCCCCTCACCAATCACTATGCATATGATGGGAACCTTCAAACCAGCCATCTCGAACAGATTTCTAGCAATGGCTTCACTTTGGCCGCGTTCTTCGGCTGCCTTTCCGGGATATGCGCCTTTTGTGTCAATAAAGCAAATTACCGGGCGATTGAACTTTTCAGCCTGCTTCATAAGCCTTAATGCTTTTCTATACCCTTCTGGATGGGGCATTCCAAAGTTGCGGAGAATATTTTCCTTCGTGTCCTTGCCGCGCTGATGACCAATGACTGTGACAGGCTGTCCCCGATATTTGGCTATCCCGCCAACAATAGCATGATCGTCTCCGTAAAGCCGGTCACCATGACATTCGAAGAAATCGGTGAATAAGCAATCAATATAATCCTTCGTTGTCGGACGTGTAGAGTGGCGGGCTATTTGTACGCGATCCCACGGTTCAAGATTTTCGTAGACTTCCTTTTCGATAGCCCGAAGCTTTTCTTCAAGAGTATCGATGTCCGCTGAAAAGTCATGTGTGGTGGTGCTGGCTAACTTCTTCAGTTCATCTATCTTTCCTTGTAAGTCCCTGATTGGTTTTTCAAAGGAAAATTCTGCTGACATCACTCATTACCTCCCGCCGTGTGAATCTCCATAATATTAGTCAATGTAGCTTTCAGTTCACTGCGATGGATGACAGCGTCCAACTGTCCATGCTCAAGCAAGAACTCGGATGTTTGGAAATCATCCGGTAATTTTTCATGAATGGTCTGCTCGATAATTCTCCTTCCAGCAAATCCGATTAAGGCTCCGGGTTCAGCCAGGTTATAATCTCCAAGTGATGCAAAACTCGCTGAAACGCCGCCTGTTGTCGGATGGGTCATGACAGAAATAATCAAGCCTTGATGGTCGCTGAATCGTTTCAAAGCGGCACTTGTCTTAGCCATTTGCATCAGGCTTAATACGCCCTCCTGCATCCTGGCTCCCCCAGAAGCTGTAAAGATGATGAAGGGCACCTTCAATTCATCCGCCTTCTCAATGGCGCGTGTGATTTTCTCTCCAACAGCTGACCCCATGCTTCCCATTCGGAATGTCGAATCCATAATAGCAACCACACTGGTCAGACCACTTATTTGACAGACTCCTGTCAAGACCGCTTCATTCATATTTGTTTTCTTTCGATCCTGATCTAATTTCTCTAGATATCCCTCGAAAGATAATGGATTCTCAGATACCATCATCCGATTTATTTCTTCAAAGGTTCCTTCATCACTAATACTCTTCATTCGCTCATAAGCGGTCATCGGATGATGATATCCGCATTTAGGGCAAACCTTTTCATTTTTGATTATTTCTTTGGAATATTTGATTACTTTGCATGAAGGGCATTTCATCATAATTCCTTCCGGTATATCCTGCTTCGCTTTATCCGATGGAATGGTTGCGTATTTTTTTCTGCGCCCTCTTGAAAAAACATCTTTTAACAAACTGCCTATCCCCTTTCAGTTCCATATGGTTTACAAATGACAGTGGCCCTACCTCTTGTCCTCAGAAAGAACCTCATAGTCCGAGAACTACAAAGGATTTCTTCCATGAATCCCAAAAGATAAAGCCAAGTCCATTTGGTTAAGCAGCCGCCTGTTATTCGGCGTTTACACTCTTCCTGATGTTATTTTCGTAGATGTTAAGAGCCTCTTCCTTTTGCCCCTTCTCTAACAAGGCAGCTAAAGCGATGTATTGCTTACGTTCAGAAATAGGGAAGATACTGCCGGAAGCTTTTACATAGCTGTTGACCGTTCTCCAAATTCTCTCCATCAATCTATTATCTGTCAGTATCGCCAACTTGGTAAAGAATTCTTCATCGGTAAATGAATGGTTCCTTGCCCAATCGT
Source organism: Pradoshia eiseniae (assembly GCF_002946355.1). NCBI lineage: Bacteria > Bacillati > Bacillota > Bacilli > Caryophanales > Bacillaceae > Pradoshia > Pradoshia eiseniae. The sequence goes on along the minus strand of NZ_PKOZ01000008.1, from coordinate 86,110 downwards.
AAAATTCTATGCCCATTCCAGGATTACCTTTACTCAAATCAGCCAAGATTCGAATACAATCCTTCTCAAGCAGCAGCTTCACTTCAAGCAAATCTTCCTTCGTCTTGCCTTCAAGCACGAAAAAAGAACCTAAGAGCTCGACAAGCTTATGCTCCTGAAAGTTATAAATAAATGTGCCTTCCCCCCGCCGCGTTTCAATCAAACCCAAAAGCTCAAGCGCTCTTAACGCCTCACGAACTGATGAGCGGCCAACATTCAGCCTTTCTGAAAGCTCCCTTTCAGAGGGAATCTTATCTCCCGGAACAAGCTTGTCTTGCTCAATCATCCTCTGAAGCTTACGTACGATTTCTAGATAAACCTTTGATTGTCCTCCATCTTGCCTTTGCTCCACTGGCCATCACTCGCTTTTCCCAATTGATGATAATAACTCTGTCTTTTTTCTAATCTCTTCTGGGTCAACCTTCAATCTCGCTACACCAGTTTCCATTGCCGCTTTAGCCACCGCAGCTGCCACAGCTGGTGCAACCCGCGGATCGAAAGGTGCAGGAATGACATAATCCGCGTGCAGCTCATCCTCTGAAATCAAATCTGCGATAGCATGGACAGCAGCCACCTTCATCTTCTCATTAATATGCGTGGCACGCACATCTAGAGCTCCCCGAAAAATGCCCGGAAATGCCAGTACATTATTGACCTGGTTAGGAAAATCAGACCGGCCTGTGCCCACGACTTTAGCTCCCGCCTCTTTCGCAAGCTCTGGCATGATTTCCGGCGTCGGATTGGCCATTGCAAAGATGATTGGATCTTCCGCCATGGATTGAACCATCTCAGCTGTTAGCGCATCAGCGACCGATACGCCAATAAAGACATCAGCATCCTTGATTACATCCTGTAGCGACCCTTCTGATCTGCTGCGGTTCGTGTATTTCGCAACCTCAGCTTTCACTTGGTTCATTCCATATGGGCGATCTTCGAAAATCGCTCCCTTACTATCACACATGATAAGATCACGCACGCCGAAATTATATAATAGCTTTATGATAGCGATGCCGGCTGCACCCGCTCCGCTCGCCACCACTTTTATCTCTGACATTTTTTTATTGGATAGCTTCAATGCGTTCACAAGCCCAGCAAGCGTCACAATGGCTGTTCCATGCTGATCATCATGGAAGACCGGAATATTCGCTTCCCGCTTTAACCGTTCTTCAATGACAAAGCAATTCGGTGCTGCAATATCCTCCAAATTCACTCCGCCAAAAGTGGGCTCAAGCAGCTTGACTGTTTCCACGATTTTATCTACGTCATTTGTATTTAAGCAGATTGGAAAAGCATCCACACCTGCGAAACTCTTAAATAGCAAGGCCTTTCCTTCCATAACAGGCAAGGCAGCTTCCGGGCCAATATTGCCAAGTCCAAGGACGGCTGTCCCATCGGAGACAACAGCGACCGTATTGCCTTTTATGGTATATTCATATACTGTATCCGGCTTATCATGTATTTGCTTGCAAGGTTCTGCTACGCCTGGAGAATAGGCCAAGCTCAAATCTTTTGCATTTCGAACCGGAACTTTAGACACCGTTTCCAATTTACCTTTGTTAACACGATGCATATGCAGCGCTTCTTCTCTTAAAGTCATCCCAACACCCCTTTTTCTTAAAAACAATTGGTCCCATCCGCCTTGATGGTCAGACCAGAAATGATATCTTTCAATATATCACAATATTCAGTGCAATTCCTAGTCAATCTTCTTTTAACAGAACATTTCCTTTACCAGCAATCTCTTCCAACATAGAAATCAATTGGGATGACGGGGTTACCCAATTCTCCTTTGACAGTTGAATGGTCTTTGCTTCCTTTTCATAACGAAGATAAACTTTTACATTCCCTCGATATCCAGCAAGACATCGTTTGATTTCTGCAAGATTTGTCGGCGTTTGCCGATCAGGAGTCAATCTGATAAACAGCGATTTAAATAATTGGCGCAATTGTTCATTCTCATCATGCAAATTATAGATCGCTTTGAGGACAAACTGCTTCTTGCCATTCCGCTCTTCTGATTTCCCCTCTAAAAGCAGCATATTGCCTTCCTTTAAGAGAACGTTAGAATGTCTATATACATCCGGAAAGGCGACACAATCCATCTCGCCCGTTTCATCACCCGCGGTGAAAAAGGCCATGTTCTCTCCTTTTTTGGTACGGATTGTTTTCACAGACTGAATAAAAGCGCCAAGATAGCCGGACATGCCTGGGTGGTATTTAACAATCGGCAAGGCTCCCGCATGAGTTAATTTCTTCCGGTACGCTGATAGAGGATGATCAGACAAATAGAATCCGAGCACTTCTTTTTCTTTTTGCAGCTTTATTGTAGAAGGCATCGGGTCGACAATCATGTATTTCGGCTTTATCATTTCATCATCTGAATCAAAGAAACTAGCGTCGCCATTTGAGGGGCGGACCAATTCCACATGTTCCAATGCCACATCAATACTGGCAAGAATACTTGCCCGGTCAATGGAGAACTCATCAAACGCCCCAGCATAGCAGAGATTTTCGAGCACCTTTCTGTTCAAAACCCTTGCAGGCACACGAACGCAAAAATCGAACAAGTCGGCAAAGGGACCATTTTTGCGCGCTTGAACAATCTCACGCAAAACAGATGCCCCAATTCCCTTTATACCTGCGAGACTGTAGCGGATTCCCTTCCCCTTCTCAATCACAAACGGATAGTGGCTCCTATTAATGGATGGCGGAAGTAATTCATACCCATTACTCTTCAATTCCTGGACATACTGGATAATCTTCTCTTCATTGCCAATCACAGACGTCATAATTCCGGACATGAAATGGAGAAAATAGTTTGCTTTCAAATAAGCAAGCTGATAGGCAATTAAGCTATAGGCAACCGCATGGCTTTTCGGGAACCCGTAATTAGCAAAACGGACAATTAAATCATACACGTCATTTGCACGCCTCGTGTCATATCCGTTCCTTTCAGCACCGCGGACGAAATGCTCTCTTTCCTGATCCAGCACATCCTTCTTCTTCTTGCTGACCGCTCTGCGCAGCAAATCGGCTTCACCTAAACTGAAGCCAGCCATCGTAGAGGCAATCTGCATGATTTGCTCCTGATAGACAATGATTCCGTATGTCGGCTCAAGAATTTCCTTAAGTACAGGATGAGGATAAGAGACGGTCTCCTGTCCATGCTTCCTTGCAATATATGCCGGGATATTATCCATAGGACCTGGTCTGTACAAGGCGTTCACAGCAACCAGGTCACCAAATGAGGTAGGCTTAAGCTTCTGCAGAACATTTTGCATCCCGCCAGATTCAAATTGGAAAATACCCGATGTCTGCCCCTTTGAAAGTAATTCATAGGTTTTCTTATCATCAAGCGGCAATTGGCTTAATTGGACTCTTTGCCCCGTAAATCTCTCAATTTGCTTGATTATTTGGTCAAGCAGCGTCAAATTACGCAAACCCAGGAAATCCATCTTCAGGAGTCCGATTTCTTCCAGGTATTCCATCGTAAATTGGGTTAAATAAACGCCTTCATGCCCTGCCTGGATAGGGATGATTTCTGTGAGTGGACGGTCCGTCATCACAACGCCAGCAGCATGGATAGATGTGTGCCGTGGCAGTCCCTCCCACTTTTGTGCCATATCGATGATTCTTTGATGATGCTCCGCTTGCTGCACCCACTCGCGCAGGCGGGCAGAATCCGCCAAAGCCTGACGAATCGTCATCCCATGTCCTGGCGGGAGTGTCCTAGATAATTGTTCAATTTCTTTCGCATTTAATCCGGACACTCTTGCAGCATCCCTCAGTGCCGCTTTCATGCCAAAAGTACCGAACGTGATGATTTGAGCGACATGAAGAGCCCCATATTTATCAGCCACATATCGAATCATCTCTTCCCTGCGATTATCCGGGAAATCGATATCAATATCCGGCATCGTGATTCTCTCCGGATTCAGGAAACGCTCAAATAAAAGATCATTCTTCATGGGATCGACATTCGTGATTCCAAGGCTATAGGAGACAATAGAGCCTGCGGCAGAGCCTCGCCCAGGTCCTGTTAATATGCCTGTTTTATGCGCATGGTTCATGAAATCCCACACAATGAGGAAATAATCACTGAATCCCATCTTGGCAATCACCGAGAGTTCATAGTTCAAACGGTCTTCATGACGCTTATCGCCTTCTGGGTAACGCCTCTTTAGACCCCGGTAACATATTTCGGTCAAATAGGCATCTGCTGTCCTCCCATCTGGCACAGGAAACTTGGGAAGCAGCTTTTGATGGAAGTCTATGGTGACAGAGCAGCACTTAGCAATTTTGACCGAATTCTCCAAAGCATCAGGCTCCTCTCCATACCATTCGACCATCTCAGCCATAGAGGCTAGGTGCATCGACTCCTCCCTGCTGATGCTTCTATCCTCTAAATCTGCAAGCTTAATATTGTCCTTTAAGCATGTAAGCCCCTGATAGGCCTGAAAATCCTCTTTATCCATATAGCGGACTGGACCAACTGCGACAAGCGGGACAGACATATCCCGCGCCAGCTGTTTAACTTTCTCCCAGCTCGGTTTCTTATTCCGAGGCAGCGAAAGATAAAAGCAGCCTTCCTGAAAGATTTGCTTATATTTATTTACAAGCGCAGCAGCGCCTTCCTCATCGCCTTGTTCCAGCAGCCCTTCAATCTGTCCTTCGGCTCCTGGACTAATCGCTAATAATCCATTCGAATAGCCTTTCAGCCATCTGATTGGCAACCCTTCATTTGACCGTGTCTGAATGGCGCTTGAAATTTTCATCAAATTCTTATAGCCTTGATTATTCTTCGCTAAAAGCAGGAGCGGGAAGCTGCTTGTCTCCTCCTCATTCAGCAGATCACATGTCAAACCAATGATTGGTTTCATTCCTTGTGCTTCGCATTCCTTATAAAAAGACGGAGCCGCATACATTACATTGCGGTCGGTTAATGCAACGGCTTTGTATCCGCGCATCTTGGCACCGGCGACAATTTCCTTCACCGACAAGGTGCTCTCAAGCAAGCTATAAGCACTATATACATGAAGATGGACAAATGACATTGGCGTCACATCCTTTTTCTTTATCATACTAAATCATCTATAAACGATTCTTCTTTATTATAAGAGTCCTGGCGAAAAAAAGAAAATATGTTCGTATTTTCATACAGAAACTTTTTAACATCCTCATAATACCAGCTGCCTGTTCATATACATATATCAAAAACAAAAAGGGACGAGTTATATGGACCAAGCATTTCTACCAGCCTTCATTAACAGCTTCTTCATTTCATTAGGAGTTTTATTAGGCGGCTCCTTAATAGGAGGACTCGCCGCCTTCATTACCGGACAGCCTCCCTTAACCCATGTATTCCGCCTATCGGAAGGATTAAGGATATGGGCAATTGTCGCTGCCATCGGAGGCACCTTTGATGCAGTTTATTCATTTGAACGAGGCATTTTTCACGGGGAAACGAAGGATATCTTCAAGCAAATCATGCTCATCATCTCTGCCCTTGGCGGAGCTCAGGCTGGCGCGCTCATCATCCATTGGCTCACACAGGAGCAAATGCATCCATGAGAATCCCCCCTTATTACCGCAATCCTATGTGGCAGCGCTTCTTCGCAGGAATAGCGATTGGCGCCGTTATGAGCTGGGCCCTTTTCTTTTACATGTTTGGGGACCTCCAGGAGAAACAGGTCCAGCTCATCCAGACTCAGCAGGATACCATCAAGGATTTATCCGAAGAGGTGGACATTTGGCAAAGCGAGTACGAAATACTTAACAAGCGAAACGAAAGCCGCTTGCTCGTCCAGGATGTCTCCGTCCGCATCACCAACTACAAGAAGTACCGGCTTGACCCGCTCAGTGTATTCGAGGTAGAACAAAGCATCCAAAAGGATTTCTCCTCCCTGATCGGCAAGGATTTAGAAAACGTCAGTAAAGGGAAGGAGCTGCTTAAACGGGCCATCATCAATAAAGACATAAAGGTGAACAGCCGCCATTATCAGCTCGAAATAAGGGAGCTGGTTATTTATACGAATATTGAAATTGAACTAGCCATTAGGCAAATGTAAGAAAAGAGACTGATTCTAAAAAGCTAACTTTACAGTGCTTTTGAATCAGCCTCTTTTAGTATTAAGCCTTGCAAACCTCCACTAAGTCTGCCACGACCTTATCCACGTCTGCCCAGTCATAGATAGTCGCTCCTGATGCGAGCGGATGTCCCCCGCCATTATATTTTTTGGCAATGCCATTGATGACCGGCCCCTTGGAACGGAGACGAACCCGGATATCCTTGCCTTCCTCTATAAAGAAGGCCCATGCTTTCAAGCCCTTTATTCCGCCGAGCGTGCTCACTAATAGGGAAGCCTGTGATGCCTTCACTCCAAAACGATCCATGACATCCTTTGTGATGACCATAGAACCAACGCCGTTCTCATCCATTTTAAAGTGTTCAAAAACGTAACCGTTTAAACGAACGACCGCCTCTTCCACATCATAAAGTCCATTATAGATCTCTGTGCGGTCAAATCCATAATGAATTAGCTCACCTGCATACAGGAAGGTTTTATCAGTGGTGCTCGGATAGAGGAATCTTCCGGTATCCCCTACAATGCCAGCATAAAGTAAGCGTGCAGCCTCCTGAGTCAGCTTCAAGCCCTTATCCTTGCCGAACGTATAAAAGTCATAAATCATTTCACTGCAGGAGCTCGCTGATGTGTCCACCCATACAATATCTCCATATGCATCATCGTTCGGATGGTGGTCAATCTTGATGAGCATATCGCCCATTGTATACCGCTGATCACATACCCGCTCCTGATTAGCAGTGTCACATACAATAACAAGAGCTTGGTCGTATACAGAATCAGGGATTTGATCCAACTCCTTCAAAAAACGAAGGGACTCCTCCTCCAGCCCTACCATATATACATTCTTCTCCGGGAAAGATGCCTTAATCATTTCTCCAAGCCCGCATTGAGATCCGTATGCATCAGGATCCGGACGGACATGCCTATGTAAGATAATCGTCTCATATTGTTTAATTGCATCAAGTATGCGTTCTTTCATTATTCATTCTCCTTTAATGAGTCTTTCAATCTTAATTAAAACAAAAAAGCAGCCCTTTCGGAAGCACTTTCCATATTGGTCATTTTATTCAATTTTTAGTACAATGTAGACATACTATTCAAACGGAGGCCAATCTATGCCGATACTTGTTTTCTTTATTGTGACGTCCCTTTCCTTCTACATTTACTATAAAGCAAAAACCTTCCGGACACAGCATCCAATGCAGCGTGCATGCCTAAAAGGAAAATCATCTATGACACTCGGATTGTTTGTTTTGATATTCGGGATTAATCAATTGTATCTGTACCAAACAACACTCACTTATTTCATCGGAGGCATCTTCATCATCATGGGAGCGCTTAGCTTATACGGCGGTTTTAAAATGTACCGTCACTTCGCACCGCTCGCTGAGGATGAATTCCAGGCCTTATCTAAATAAGGACAATTATCAGACCAAAAATGCCTTAACCCAGGAATATCTTCCCGCCGGTTAAGGCATTTTCTATTGAAAAATCCAATCAGCGCTCAAGCAGCTGGCACATCAGCATCGCTTTTCCGACCAGTTTACCCTCATTGAATACATCAATCTCTACCTTCCCAAATTTGCGGCCGACTTCAAGAATATTAGGCGCAATGGTCAAAATACTCTCGAGCTGTACAGGCTTCAGGAAATAAACGGACATGTTTTCCACGACAAGCTCGCCCCTCTTATAGCCTCGGAGCGCCCGGTTCGCAGCTTCGATTACAAGCGCGGTAAAGACACCATACGAAATGGTTCCCAAATGATTCGTCATCTGCGGGGTCACTTCGCATTCAAACTTATCCTCACCTTGAATGACATTCATCTGGTTAGCAATGACATCATCAATTGTCTCACCTACCTGTGGCTGTCTCTGGCTCATCTGCAGCGCCTTGAGAACATCCTGGCGGCTGATGATGCCAATCAGAATATTTCGGTTATCCACAACAGGCAGCAATTCAATCCCTTCCCAAACCATCATATGGGCAGCACTAGCTACGCTTGTCTTCTCCCCCGTGAAAATCGGACTTTTCGTCATGACCTTCTCAATTTGGGTGTCAGCGCTTAAGCCAAGGATGTCCCGGGAAGTGACCATTCCTTGCAGCCGCATATTCTCATCGACTACAGGGAATCGGCTGTGCTTCGTTTGCCTGTTTAGGGTTGTCCAATTCTCGATTGTATTCCCTACTCGCAGTACTTCTGTCCGTTCAGTCGGAATCAAAATATCCTCCACAAGGAGGATTTCCTTCTTGATCAATTGATCATAGATGGCCCGGTTGATCATCGTCGCTACTGTAAACGTATCATAGGAGGTTGAAATAATCGGCATTTGCAATTCATCGGCCAGCCTCTTAATAGCATCGACCGTATCAAATCCTCCCGTAATCAGGACAGCCGCTCCCGCCTTCAAGGCAAGCTCATGCGCCTTCACCCGATTCCCGACAATAAGAAGGTTCCCGGCCTCCGTATAGCGCATCATTGCATCAAGCTCCATCGCCCCGATGACAAACTTATTCAATGTTTTATGGAGGCCAGTCCTCCCGCCAAGAACCTGTCCATCAACAATATTGACCACTTCTGCAAATGTCAGCTTCTCAATGTTCTCTTTCTTCTTGCGCTCAATCCGAATCGTGCCAACACGCTCAATTGTACTCACATAGCCCTTATTCTCGGCTTCTTTAATTGCACGGTAAGCCGTTCCTTCACTCACCGATAGAGCCTTCGCAATCTGCCGGACGGAGATTTTCTGCCCAACCGGAAGTTCATCAATATAATGTAATATTTGTTCATGCTTAGTAGCCAAACTATTCACCCTTTTTTGTTATCCATTATTCTTATTATAAGGTTAAAAGGGCAAATCTATCAAACGGCCTATTTTCATCGTCCTTTTTGCCTCACCTTAGCAGCACTGCCTGCCTTTGAAACTTCCCGTTTCCTGTCAGTGCCATAAAGAATGCCAGAAAGATTGCCAGCAAGGACACAAAAGGCCAACAGCATCCAGGCCCCAGAGAATAACACCTCTTCCCTCATTCCTTCAAATGTTAAACGCGGCAGCGACCACATGAGCATCACAAAGGCAGTAACAAAACAAAATCCATATCTATTCTTCATCTTAGATCCCTCCTATATGGCTAATATATGAGAGATTTCTCCAAAAAAGAAGCGCCGACCCATAACGAGCTGGGTATTAGCGCTTCATGTTTATTCTATAAGTCCACAGAATCACCGGGAGCCATCACCTTCACGACACCCTCCTCACAGAGGGAAGCGAAATGATGCGGGTCCTGCTTAATTGGCGGAAACGTATCATAGTGAATCGGAACAGCTAGCTTTGGATGCAGGAATTCGACAGCGAGCGCCGCATCCTCCGGCCCCATTGTGAAGTTATCCCCGATTGGAATAAATGCAAGATCAATTGGATGCCGGTCCCCAATCAGCTTCATGTCAGAGAAGAGCCCGGTATCGCCTGCATGAAAGACCGTCTTGCCATCAATGGTTACTAGAATGCCAGCCGGCATCCCGCCATAGATAATCTGGCCATTCTCCTCAAAGCCAGTCCCGTGAAAGGCCTGCGTAAGCTTCACACGACCAAAATCAAAATCATAGGCGCCACCAATGGACATCCCATGTGTTTTGACGCCTTTCCAGCCAAGATATGTACTCATCTCAAAGTTGCAAATAACAAGGGCATCATGCTTTTTAGCGAGCTCAACCGTATCCCCCACATGGTCACTATGGCCATGTGTTAGAAGAATGAAGTCAGGGCTGACATCCTCCACCTTCAAGTCCGTCAGCTCATTTCCCGTGATAAATGGATCAATTAAGATTTGATGCTTGTCCGTTTCAATTTTGACAACTGAATGGCCGTGATACGAAACCTTCAAGATTCATCTCTCCTTTTCTTCGCTATTGGATATAAATACCCGCTTTTTTTATTTTCTAACAATTTACTTTCCTACATTTAATTGATAACCTCTAACATATATCACTAGAGTACAGGAGGCTGTATAAATGAGCAACTTAAATTTACTGGCTGGTTGGCTGAAAGAAAAACAGGCTGATGCCGCATTCATTACATCCACTGAAAATGTTTTCTATTTAAGCGGTTTTCACAGCGAACCGCATGAGCGGCTGCTTGCGGTTCTTGCATTCCCTGCAGATGAGCCGATTTTGATTTGTCCGCAAATGGAAGTCCCTGATGCGAAGCAAGCCGGCTGGCCATATGAAATTATCGGAATTTTAGATACGCAAAACCCATGGGAAAGAGTCCATGAGGCATTGAAAAAACGCAATGTTTCCATTCACACGCTCGCAGTTGAGAAGGAACATTTGACAATGGAGCGCCTAGAAGGCCTAAACTCCATCCTTGGTCAGCCTTCTTACATATCCGCGGAAGAAAAAATGCGCCAATTGCGCATGGTCAAGAGCGAGAGTGAGCTGGCGATAATTAAAGAAGCATGCCGCCTTGCCGATTACGCAATTAAGATTGGGACAGAGGAAATCGCCGAAGGCAAAACAGAAATGGAAATCCTGGCTGCACTTGAATACCAATTGAAAAAAGAGGGCGTCTCCGAAATGTCATTCGCCACAATGGTGCTGACAGGTGAGAACGCCGCTTCCCCGCACGGTGTTCCTGGGCAAACAAAAGTAAAAAAGGGGGATCTCGTTCTTTTCGACCTTGGCGTTGTTGTTGACGGCTATTGCTCAGACATCACACGTACCGTTGCTTACGGGCAAATCTCCGATGAGCAAAGAGAGATTTACGAAACGGTTCTTGAAGCACAGAAAGCTGCCGTAGCGGCATGCCGACCTGGCGTTACCTGTGCTGAGGTTGACTTGACAGCCCGCAATATCATCCGCGATAAGGGCTACGGAGATTACTTCCCGCATCGATTAGGACACGGCCTTGGCATCAGCGTACATGAATATCCTTCCCTAACGGAAGTTAATGAGCTGAAATTGCAAAAAGGCATGGTATTCACAATCGAACCAGGCATCTATGTCCCTAAAAAAGCAGGCGTCCGCATCGAGGACGATCTTTATGTTACTGAAAACGGTGTTGAAATCCTGACGAAGTTCCCGAAAGAATTAATCACACTATAATCACCATGCTTGTGAGCGGAGATTTCCACATCCGTTCACAAGCGTTATTAGTATATTAATAAAACATTAACTCCCCATCACCTTAACTATCCATCATAAATACTACTCTTTCCATACAAATAAAACTTTCAAGAAAAAACACTAATGGTTTCAATGATATTCCATCTTGTCCCTTATGACAAAACCAGCTATTATTACAAAAATCAATTAAACGTTCACTGTATTTCCATATAATTTTGCTACTATTCGGAATGTTTTATAGTATAATAGAATTATAATAAAGGAGGAGATTAATATGGCATTATCCTATAATAAGATCCTTGTTGCAGTGGATGGTTCACAAGAAGCTGAATGGGCATTCAAAAAGTCTATCGACATCGCTAAACGTAACGATGCAACACTTGTTTTGACCCATGTTGTGGACAATCGTACGTTTGCGGCGGTTGAAGCATATAGCATTTCAATCACCGAAAGCGCAGAGCAATATGCGAAAGACCTTTTAGAAGAATATAAAACAATCGCCATGGATGCAGGTGTAAAAAAAGTAGAAATATGCATCGAATTCGGCTCCCCTAAGGTAAAAATACCGAAGGACATTGCCAAGAAGCATGATATTGACCTGATCGTCTGCGGTGCCACAGGGCTAAATGCGGTAGAACGCTTCTTCATCGGGTCTGTTTCTGAACATATTATCCGCTATGCAAAGTGTGATGTTATGGTCATTCGCTCTGAGGAAAAAACTGGCATATAATCATTCATAGACATCAATAAACCAAATAAAGTGAGAGGCTGACTCGAAAGTTCCATTATTGAGCTTTCGGGCCAGCCTTTTAAATTTGGCATTATCATTATATATTGAAAACTGCCTTTATATGGAGATGAATAACAATATGCTTCCTCCATTTGAATGTTCCTCTTATAAGCCATGAATCATAGGTACGAAGTTCAAGTATTTGGGGAAAAATTATTTAGCTTTATCCATACAAGCAATTAATCGATCCTCTATATCACTGGCAATCTCCTTTAAAGTATCATCATCAACCATTTCGATTAGAGTACTGGGCTTCGGCATTCCGATTTTTGTTTTCCCTTGATTGTCTTGATAGACAACGATTTTACAAGGAAGAAAATACCCCACTAATTCATTCGCCGATAAAACCTTATGTGCCTCCTTAGGATTGCATACCTCAAGGATCATGTAGGGATTTTCTAATTCAAAACCTTTATTCTTCAGCGTATCTTTCACATCAAATTTCCACAGTACACCAAACTTATCTTCCTTCAAGCTTTCTTCGAGTGATTGAAGGGCATCTGCTAAAGATTTTGATGTCTCAACGGTGTAATGAAACAAATGAATCAACTCCTTAAAATAGCTTAATTCCCTAAAACCTAGGTGTAATTGGTGATATTATCTCAAACGATAATCTTAAAGAAACTTTCTTTATTTCCACCTCACCAATTATTTGTTTCATCTTATATACCCTTTAGGTAGTGCTTTACACGTTTAAGGATTATCTTGATGTTTCATCACACTATTCAGACAGGCACTTTATCTGTATCTTTTAAAAAACTATCAACAATCTTATTGTATATATCCGGCTGGTCGATATTAGCTGTATGACCGGCGTTAGGAACCAATCCAATCAGAATATCCTTATTGATTTTTTTGATATAAGCAGCGGAATTTACCTCGTACAATTCGTTGCTGCCATTAAGGAGTAGCACCGGGACCTTGATAGTTTGGATGTGTTCTTTAGTGGCTTCTGGATAAAGAAAGGTCATCGTGTGATTCACATGATTTAACGTTCTCTTCCACCGCTCACCATGCAAGCCCATAAAATACTCAGCGATAGCCTCATCCTTCTCTTCGATATTTGAAAAGTATTCATATTGCTTTTGCATAACAACTTCTAACTCTTCAGGAATAAAAGGGGTATAGCCTGTAAGCACAATGCCTCGCACTAACTCTGGCACTCTTAAAGCAATATGTATAGCTAAAGAAGCTCCTAATGATAACCCGATTACATATCCTTCACCTGTATTCTGGATTTTAGCGATAACATAATTAAGCGTTTCCTCGAAATAATTATCAGAAGCATCAGCCGGTGCATTACCGTGACCAGGCAAATCTATAAGAATGAGCTCATACTTCTCCTTAAAATAAGCAATCTGTTCGGTGAAATGCGTATCTGAGGTCCCCATAAAGCCGTGCAAAAAATAAAGTTTTTTGATTGTACTCTCCTCCTGTTTCTTATTCAAAGTCAAACCCCGGTTCTTTCTATCCTTCTCAAGCCGACAAAATAACAGATACAAAAAATTGGCCATTTATGGCGTAGAAACTATTTAAATAAATTCGTTATAAAACAAATTAATCCCTTTTTTAGCCAAAAGAAAAAGACTATCCTCTCAACAAACCAGATTCTCCGCTAGTTCTCTACACATTTTGTACTTCAATATAGCGATTATTTATTCTGGAATAAATCTTTTCTCACTCGCTTCAATAGAATTTGCATGCTGACAAAGCATCCTTATTCTGTATAAAAAGCATATATTATAATCTTCTCAAGCTGAGAATGATAAATTATGTATTTTACAGAAACTTTATATTTTAATATGATAAAAGTACTAGAATAAGAAATACTGGAGGTGAAGAGGCATGAAAATTAAGAAAATCTTAAACAACAATGCAGCGATTGTAGTAGAGGATAATCAGGAAAAAATCGTCATTGGTCCTGGCATTGCATTCAATAAAGGGAAAAACGACCTTATCAACCGAAATAAAATCGATAAATTGTTTGTGGTTAAAAATGATGCTCATCTTGGGCAGCTTTTACCTCAGATTCCAGTTGAACATATGGCTTTAACCCAGGAAATTATTCAGTATGCTGAGGAGCTTCTTCAAGTCAAATTGAACCCTCATATCTTTATTGCTTTGGCCGATCACCTTTCATTTGCAATTGAACGCTATGAAGATGGTATTTTTATCAAAAACAAACTGCTCTCTGAGATTAAAATCCTCTATAAAAAGGAGTTTGATATAGGCGTCTGGGCCATTAATTATGTGGAGGAGAAAATAGGGATACGTATGCCGATTGATGAGGCTGCGTTTATCGCTCTCCACCTGCATACAGCATCTGTTCCATCTGGAGATTTGCAGGTTTCCCTGCGTCAAACTTCCATCATAAATGAGATTATACATATCATTCGGGATTATTTTTCTATCAGCTTGGAAGAGACAGGACTATCTTATGAGCGTTTGATTACTCATCTCCGCTATACTCTTTATAGAATTAATGATACTGCAGAGCGAACAATGGATGATGAGATGCTAATCATGGTGCGTAATAAATTCCCATCCTCTTATCATTGCGCCACAAAAATAGCAGAATACCTTTCCCGGCAGCATGACATCCAGCTCCCATCAGAGGAAGTTGGCTATATTACGATACATATAGAAAGATTACGAAGCAGAGAAGTGTAAACGATCTAATTACCGAGATACCCATTCATCATAAAAAAACAGAATAATCACACACAAAAAGCTCGTTCTATCTTTTATCGATGGAACGAGCTTTTATTCGGGGTCACTATAAACGATTTTCAGCTTGAAATGAAGCCATTTATAGCTCCATGATTGGAATCCCCTTATTACTTTTTTATTTTGATTTCACAATTTTTTTCAACTCATCTGCTACGAACTGAACGCTTGTCCCTACGATAACTTGTAAGCTTTCACGACCAGTCACCTTAATGCCAGGAACACCAGTTGATTTAATTTTATTCTGATCAACCTTATCAATATCTTTGACTTCTAGTCTAAGGCGAGTAGCACAGTTATCAACAGATACGATGTTTTCTTTACCGCCCAATCCATCATAGATTACTTGAGCTTGTGCAGCAAACTTATCTTCTGATGAACCTGCTTGAGATTGAGCTTCCTCAGTTGCATCAAGTTCTTCCCCGCGGCCTGGTGTGTTGAGGTTGAACTTCACAATGATGAAACGGAATAAGAAATAATAAATTACAGCAAACACTAATCCCTGTAAAATCAGCATATATGGCTGATTAGCAAGAGGTAATCTGGAGCTTAGAACAAAGTCAACCAAACCGGCACTGAAACCAAAACCAGCTGTCCATTGGAAAGAGGCTGCCACAAAAAGAGAAATACCTGTCAACGCAGCATGGACAACATATAATAATGGAGCTGCAAACATAAATGCGAACTCAATCGGTTCTGTTACACCAGTAAAGAAGGCCGCAAAACCAGCTGCGATCATTAAGGAAGCAACTTGTTTTTTGTTTTTTGTTTTAGCTGTATGATACATAGCTAAACCAGCAGCAGGCAACCCGAACATCATGACTGGGAAGAACCCTGCTTGATACATTCCTGTTACACCTTTAACACCTTCACCGGACCAGAAATTACCGATGTCATTAATGCCCGCAACGTCAAACCAGAATACAGAGTTTAAGGCATGGTGTAAGCCAGTTGGGATTAATAATCGATTGAAGAATCCATAAAGACCAGCACCAGCTGCTCCCAATTTGGCAATTGCTTCACCGAAGGAAACGAGTCCAGAGTAAACCGGCGGCCAGATAAAGAATAAGATAACAGAAACAAGCAGCATGGATACAGCTGTCATAATTGGCACTAAACGTTTTCCGCTAAAGAAGGCTAAAGCATCCGGAAGCTTAACATGGCTAAATCGATTGTACATATTTGCGGCTACAATACCAGCTATAATACCAACAAATGCATTTCCGATTTTCGCGAATCCAGGGTCTACGGCTTCTAGCTCAACCCCTTTTAACATTGAAACAGACCCAGGTGATAACAAAGTCGTTACGACTAGATAAGCAACTAAACCACTTAATGCGGCAGAGCCATCTCTATCCTTCGACATACCAAGTGCTACACCAACGGCAAACAAGATTGGTATATTATCGATAATAGAGGACCCGGCTTTGATTAAGAAGGCGGCAACTGAACTGTCAGCACCCCAGCCGCTTGGATCGATCCAGTAACCGATACCCATCAAAATCGCAGCAGCAGGCAATACGGCAACTGGTAACATTAGAGAACTACCAAGTCTTTGAAAGAATTTTTTCACTTTACTCCCTCCGATTCTTCTTTTTTCATAACTCCACGTCTATCTGGCCATATAGCTAGCCAAAGAGCGTAAGCGTTTACTTAAATTCACAGCCTCGGGCATCACCTCCTTAATATTCATACAGGAATAGACTAAATGGTCATTAAGACCGTCTCTCCTTGAACACAGCTTCCCTTGCTGCTGTAGGTGATTTCCTTATCGCTATCTGTCACGATTATAGGGGTAATCGTATTTTCCGCGTGCTCCTCTATATATGCCCAGTCGACCTCAACAAGCAATTGCCCCTTCTCGACACGATCACCTTCTTTAACAGCGAGTTGAAATCCTTCACCCTTTAAGGCAACTGTTTCAAGGCCTATATGGATCAAAACCTCGACACCAGATGTAGACCGAATAGCAATAGCATGTTTAGTAGGTGTAATCATAATAACTTCTCCATTAAATGGAGCATGAACATGTCCGCCCGATGGTTGAATCGCAATACCGTCGCCCATCATTTTTTGGCTGAATACTGGATCGGGAACCTCCTCTAGCGGGATGATCGTTCCATTTAACGGAGCCAACAAATCAGTCTCTTTTTTCTTAAAAAAACCAAACGCCATTCTTGATTGCTCCTTTCTGTCTGAAATGATGAATTGATATAACTCTTTTTTTAGTTCTTAAAGTACTAAAAAAAGGCATGGCGGAATTTCACTAAGTTACTCGTAACCTAGTAATTTACCACCATGCCTGATCGAATCAGTTACATGAGAGACATATATCATTTCTAATTCTATATTATCATCCCGTGCATCAAATTTAAACTAAAAATTTTATTATGTCACAATATTTTAATTTTTACTTTTTTAATGTGTTTTTACACTATTTATGCAACACATAGCGAATGCAGTAAGACCGGGTTAAGATTGTCTGTCATAATCCCCCGGTCGTATTTCTAACTTATAGGACTATACCTTATGATTCTTCTATTGAATTTCATATTCCTGTGAGAGACCCTTGCACCACAAAAACAGGCGCCAAACCAAAAGCTGGTTCGCGCCTGCAAGTTATATCTCTATTTGTCCAAGGATAGTAAAGCCCTGGCCTTCTCAATGGCTGAAGAGACTTGTTTAAAACCTGTTCCGCCTGCACTATTCCTTCTGCGCACGGCTTCCTCAGGCTTAAGAGCGTCATAAATATCCTCTTCAATGAGTGAGGATGCATCCTTAAGGGTCTCAAGCGGCAGGTCGAGTAAATAGCAGCCCTGCTGAATGCAGCTCAACACAAGCTTTCCGACAATTTCATGCGCTTCCCTGAAAGGGATTCCCTTTGCTGCTAAATAATCAGCGAGCTCCGTCGCATTGGAGAAGTCCTGGTAGACTGCCTCCTTCATGACAGATGAGTTCACCTTCATCGTCGCAATCATCCCGTTAAAAATTTTAAGCGAACCTTTGACCGTTATAACCGTGTCAAACATTCCCTCCTTGTCTTCCTGCATATCCTTATTATAGGCAAGGGGCAAGCCCTTCAGAAGAGTCATTAGTCCAATGGCATTTCCGTATACGCGACCTGTCTTCCCGCGAATCAATTCTGCCATATCAGGATTCTTCTTCTGAGGCATGATGCTCGACCCAGTCGAAAATGTATCATCAAGCTCGATGAAACGATATTCCTGGCTTGACCACAAGATGATTTCCTCACTGAAGCGAGAGAGATGCATCATCAAAATCGATGAATGATTGAGAAACTCCGCTATAAAATCCCGATCGCTGACTGCGTCAAGGCTATTCTCATAAATACCTTCAAATCCGAGCAGCTCAGCTGTCATATGACGATCAATCGGGAATGTTGTGCCTGCGAGCGCTCCTGCCCCAAGGGGAGAAAGATTGATTCTCTTCAAGCTGTCTGTAAACCGTTCTTTGTCCCGTTCAAGCATCCAGAAATAGGCCATGAAATGATGGCCGAGCGAAATGGGCTGAGCTCGCTGCAGATGGGTATATCCCGGCACAATCGTCTCCACATGTTTCTCGGCAACATCGATTAATGTTTTCTGGAACTCCTCGATGGTCACGATGATTTCTTCGACTTGATGGCGCAGATAAAGATGCATATCTGTCGCCACTTGGTCATTCCGGCTCCTTGCGGTGTGTAGCTTGCCCCCAACAGGGCCGATTTCATCAATCAATAGCTTCTCCAGATTCAAATGAATATCTTCATAGTCAACGGAAAAGGGGAGCTCCCCCTTCTCGGCCTTTACCTTCAAGGAAGAGAGTCCTTCTTTAATAACACTTTCCTCTTCCTTCGTAAGGATTCCGCAGGAGCCTAGCATTTGTACATGTGCCAGGCTCCCTTCGATGTCCTCCATTACTAGCTCTTGGTCAAACGAGATGGATGCGCCAAAAGAATCAATCCATTCCTCAGCGGTTTTGGTGAACCTTCCGCCCCAAAGCTTTTTCACACTGTCACCTTCTTTTGGATATGCACTTGGCTGTTCACTTTTGTCGGTAAGCCCCAGAGATTGATGAACCCAACCGCGCTCGTATGATCGAACTCATCAGCTGATGTATAGGTAGCTAATTTCTCATCATATAGAGAATAAGCAGATTTGCGGCCTTCCACAATGGCGTGACCTTTAAAAAGCTTCACACGCACAATGCCTGTTACATGGCTTTGTGACTGTTTCAAGAAAGCAAGGAGAGAGTCCTTCAAAGGAGAGAACCATAATCCATCATAGATAAGCTCCGTCAGCTTCTTCTCAATAACCGGCTTGAAATGAGCCAGCTCCTTCACCATAGTCAAATCTTCTAATTCCTTATGGGCTTTAATCAGCGTAATCGCGCCCGGGCACTCGTACACTTCCCTTGATTTAATGCCGACAAGGCGATTCTCCACATGGTCAATTCTTCCCACTCCATGCTTGCCAGCCATTTCATTGAGGGTAAGAATCAATTGTGCCAATGGATATTCTTTTCCATTTAAAGCAAATGGAACACCTTCATTAAAAAGGATTTCAACTGTATCAGGCACATCAGGCGTATTCTCAAGGGCACATGTCAAATCATAAGCACCCTCAGGTGGTGCAGCCCACGGATCCTCCAGCACACCGCATTCATTGCTGCGTCCCCATAGATTTTGGTCAATCGAATAAGGGCTGTCTAGATTAATGGGTATTGGTATATTGTTTTCCTTTGCATATTGGATTTCCTCTTCACGGGACCAGCTCCATTCTCGGACAGGAGCAAGCACCTTTAAGTCTGGATTCAATGCTTGGATGGATACCTCAAAGCGGACTTGGTCATTGCCTTTTCCTGTACAGCCATGGGCAACAGCGACCGCATTTTCCTTCTCTGCAACCTCTACAAGCTTCTTCGCAATCAGCGGTCTTGAAAGAGCAGAGACCAGCGGGTATTTCCCTTCATACAAGGCATGTGCTTGTAAGGCAACGAGCGCGAATTCCTGTGCGAACTCTTCTTTCGCATCAATGACATAAGAGCTGCAGGCACCCACCTTGATGGCTTTTTCCTTAATGAATTCCAAGTCTTTTCCTTCACCGACATCGAGACAGCAAGCGACGACATCATACCCCTTTTCTTTCAGCCATGAGATGGCCACCGATGTATCTAATCCGCCTGAGTAGGCAAGCACGACTTTCTCCTTTGTCATGTTCCTGTTCCCTCCATTGTATGTTGTATATTTATTCATTATTATATGTTTTTATGCAATTAATATGATATTCACTATAACAATCTTAAAATGCTTTTTCAAGTATTTATCTGAAAATATCTAATTTTTTATTCAAATGAAAGAGGCAAAGTGTATGTACTTCTCGAATTTGTCTAAAAGAATCGTTATTCTGAGGATAGTTGTATACAATAAAAGGTAATAAACAAGAGGAGGCTTCATAGTTATGGAAATGTATTTTGTACATGACAAACGGCTTGGCATCGATGTTCCCAGCCTCAAACGGGATTGGACCCGTTATTCAGCAGATACTCAATCCGAGATTCTCATGCACTGGGAGGAGATCAAGGGGACCATCCCAGACCGGGTGAAGGAGCTCGAAGCGCAAATCAACGAAAAATTACATGATTTAAATGAGGAAGAGGACTTTGAAAGGTCCTGCTTAATCAATGATGAGATTTCTGAACTCGCCTCATGCATAAATGACCTCTGGATTTGGTTTCGGACAAACGAGGAGCTATCAGGCAAGGCGCATAGATGAGCCTATAAAAAAACCGCCCCATCAATGGAACGGTTCATCGGTCTTTCCTGATTTCGCGCAATAGATGACCAAGCTCTGGAATAATTAATTTATTCATGGCCAAGCGAACTGCTCCGCTTGACCCAGGTGTGGAGAAAACAGGAGTATCTCCAATAACACCGGCACTCGCTCTTGAGAGTATTGCAGCGGAACCTATATCTTCCTGGAAACTAAGCATCCGAAATAGCTCTCCGAAACCAGGTATCTCCTTCTCATATAGCTCAGACAGAGCTTCTATCGTAACATCACGTTTGGCAATGCCTGTACCTCCATTAGTCAGCACGCAATCAACACCATCATCCTGACTAGCTCGAAGGACTGCCTCCCGAATTTGTACTGCTTCATCTTTGACAATCTCCCGGCCTGCCACCTTGTGGCCTGATGCCTCAATTAACTCCAGCATTATCTGTCCGCTCTTATCACTTTCCATATCTCTCGTATCGCTGATGGTGATGATCTGGCAGCGCACGACCTTAGGAGCCTCTTTCTTATGGATGTATGTACTGGATTGGGTCATTTCATTCGCCTTCTTTATCTCTTAAATAGCGGTATTTATAGAACTGATTAGCGAAGGTCGTGACATTCTTGGTAAGCCGGTAATTCGCTTGACTGCCGATGGCGAGACTGATGATCGGCACTCCTTTTAGCATCTGCTTGCGGAAGAAGTAAATGGCGAGTACCTTGAGCATTTGTTTAATAGGCTGATCAAACCAAAAGACGTTGCTCATTTCTTCCCCTTCATAGAAGTAATCAGAAGGCTTTTCTAAGTCCTCCATAAGGTCATCCCAGAAATATTTCTGCATTCGCTTTGGCATTGTGCCGGCATGGAATACCTTCAGTGACAAGGTGGTTTCATATGGTGTGCTGATATCATACCCATAGGATAGCCCGATGAGCTGGATGCTCCGCAAATTAATGACCATCTGCGCTGGCAGGTCGGACGCAAGCGCCCATCCGCCATTGGCTGCTGAAATGCCTCCTTGAACTAGGGAATACAGCCTGTGGCGCGCCATTTGCTGCTCTGCGATATACGTCAGCCGGTCAATCGGCATCTCCCTCAAACCTTCAATATCTTTGACATGTTCATCGAATACACGGGCATTCGTAAGAATTCGGTTTCTCGCATCAGCCTGGAACTGAGATTCGTGAATCATGGAGTGTAAATGAAAAAGCCAGTTATCGAGCTTTGCGAAGAACTCCTCCTGTACAGATTCAGGCAACAGCGTGAACAAGCTTTCAATCAATCGATCATAATAGGCTTCAAAGTCTGTCGGTTCATCAGACCGCATTTCACTTTCCCACGTTTTTAATTCCTGTAAGATTATGCCTTCCCTCTCTGTAAGCGCCATTTGATCACCTCTTCTTTAATTAACATGTATATAGAGTATAACATACCTCCTTCCTATTCTTTCACATTCAGGCAGAGGCTAGTCGATAAAGTTTACATGACCCATTCAACAGCAAAAAAGACCATGAATGCAAAGCATTCACAGTCTCTTTGTAAAGCGATTATTTTGTTAAGCGAACAACGTCGCGGGCAATCATAACTTCCTCATCAGTTGGAATGATAATGACCTTAACTGGAGAGTAAGGGTGGTTAACAAATTTCTCTTCGCCTCTCACGTTGTTAGCGTCTTGATCCCAGTATACACCCATGAATTCTAGGCCGCGAAGAACACGCGCACGGATCTCAGCACTGTTTTCACCGATACCAGCTGTGAAGATGATTGCATCAACGCCATTCATTTTCGCTGCGTAAGAACCGATGTATTTGTGAATGCCGTCAGAGAACTTAGACAACGCTAACTCAGCGCGAGCGTTTCCTTTCGCTGCTTCATCCTCGATGTCACGCAAGTCGCTTGAGAATCCGGATACACCAAGCATACCACTCTTCTTGTTAAGGATATTTATTACTTCATCAGCTGTGCTGTCTGTTTTCTCCATCAAGTATGGAATCAACGCAGGGTCCAAGCTACCAGAACGAGTTCCCATTGTTAAACCTTCTAGAGGAGTGAAGCCCATTGTTGTGTCAATGGATTTTCCGCCCTCGATTGCCGTGATACTTGCACCGTTACCAAGGTGGCAAGAAATCAAACGAAGCTGTTCAAGCGGACGTTTAAGCAATTCAGCCGCACGTTCAGACACATATTTATGAGATGTGCCATGGAAACCGTACTTACGGATGCCATACTCTTTGTAGTATTCATACGGCAAGCTGTATAGGTAAGAAGCCTCTGGCATTGTTTGGTGGAAAGCTGTATCAAATACGGCAACAGCAGGAACATTTGGCAATACATTGCGGAATGCTTTAATACCTGTTGCGTTTGCCGGGTTGTGAAGCGGAGCAAGCTCAGAAAGCTGCTCGATTTGTGCAAGCACTTCATCCGTGATAACAGCTGAATCAGTGAAGATTTCTCCGCCGTGAACGACACGATGGCCAATACCTTCGATTTCATCAAGTGAGTTGATAATTTTGTGCTCTGTTAGCTTCTCTAATAAAAGGTTAACTGCCACAGAGTGGTCAGGAATATCTGTTACGATTGTTTTCTTTTCACCATCAACAGTAATAGAGAAGATAGAATCAGCCAAGCCAATTCTCTCTACGATTCCTTTTGTAATTACTTTTTCTTCGGGCATTTCAAATAACTGAAATTTCAACGAGGAACTACCCGCATTTATCGCGATAATTTTAGACATTTAAATCACAGCTCCTATAATTTATCCATAGTGATATAATTTTAAAATTAAACCTCGAATCCAATTAAACCACTGAAGTTTGGTTCTAGCAATAGAATTATTTACATGTTAACGCTTGCACATTAAATTTTATTATTTTCACATAATTCTAACACATTGAAAAAACGAATGAATTACAGGAGCTTTGCCATGATTATTTTTCTGCCTTGATCCAATTATCGATTTTGTTCAGCATAGCGGCTGTTGCGGTTTTGTCTGACAATTTCGGCATATTGACTAGCAGCACTTGTTTTGGCGCTTTCACTCCATCACCAGCTTTTTGCAGAATTAGGATGCTTTTTGCTGACTGCTTGGATTTAAACATGCTCTCCGGCAATTGAATAAGCCCTTGGATATATCCGTGCTCATGAATGAATTGGTTCAATGCAGGGGCTTCAGATGTCGTAAACAGATCATTTGGTACGAGGAAGAAAAGATAGCCTCCATTCTTAGAATAGGTAAAGCCTTGTTCAATGAAAAGATGATGGGCATAGGACATTGATTCTGAATCC
Organism: Pradoshia eiseniae; assembly: GCF_002946355.1. NCBI lineage: Bacteria > Bacillati > Bacillota > Bacilli > Caryophanales > Bacillaceae > Pradoshia > Pradoshia eiseniae. The sequence goes on along the minus strand of NZ_PKOZ01000008.1, from coordinate 62,284 downwards.
TTCGCTCTTACCTTAAATTCCTTTGCACGCTCATTATCCGGGTAATAGCCTACAGGCAAATCACAAATCACGACATCGGCTGGGTCAATGAACAAGGGCTGCAAGCTGTCCTGGTGCAAGAAATGGACAGGCATACCCAATAAATTCGCACCTGTATAAGCGAGTTTGACCAATGTTTCGTCTACTTCAATCCCAGTGGCATTCAATTGCTTGCCACTCAAGACATTCATGACAGAAAAGAGCAGATTCCCTGTCCCAACAGCAGGGTCAAGGACAGACAAAGCTTCTTGCTTTGCCGTAAACTTCTCCAAAAGATAAGCAAACATGAAGCCAATCGCGTCAGGGGTCATTTGATGATTCGGCTGCACATGCGTGCGCATAGCTTTTAAAATGGCCAATTGCCATCCTTTTCGGATATCTTCCTTGCTGAAATGATCAAGATGGATTTCCTGATAGCCTTTCTTTAATTTCTTTACAGTTATCTCACTGAGTTCATCCTGCAGCACATCGCCCTGGAAAAGATTTTCTCCTGTTTCGGCGATGGCCTCCAGTTCAGTCCCGCCCAATTCTTCTTGAATGATTTTCGCGGTACTTGTGATGAGCTCATATATTTGTTCAACTTTTGTTGTATTCATAGCGTTTCCTCCAACTTCGTCCACTATTCTTTTACCCATTGTAGTATTACATCCTATAAAGAACAAGTATCACCTTTTCTGAGAGGGATAAACATTTCGAGGACCAAAAGGGGTATTTTTATTAAGAATTTTCAATAAATTAATCTAAACAAAAAAAGAACCCAGGCTTAACGGTTCTCGCTGAACCTTCCTGGATTCCTCTAATGTCTTAAATCTCGTGTTTAGTTTGCCGCTTTTGCCGCTTCAATGGCCGCCTCGTAATTCGGATGGTCGGTGCTTTCAGGCACATATTCCACGTATGTAACCTTATCTTGGCTATCTACCACAAATACAGAACGCGCTAGCAAACGCAATTCTTTAATGTACACGCCGTATGCCTCTCCAAAAGATAAATCTCTATGGTCAGAAACCGTCACAACATTTTCAAGTCCGGCTGCCGCACACCAGCGCTTTTGAGCAAAGGGCAAATCGACACTGACCGTGATGACTTTAACATTATCCAAGTTGGCCGCCTCTTCATTAAACTTACGGGTTTGCGCGTCACATACGCCTGTGTCAATAGATGGAACGACACTAAAAATTCTCACCTTTCCAGCTGAGCTTTCCAGCGTAACAGGAGATAAATCATTCCCTAGCACCGTAAATTCAGGCGCCTTGTCGCCTACTTTTACTTCTGTTCCGACCAATGTAACCGGATTTCCTTTAAAAGTCACGTTCGCCACACTAATTCCCCTCCATAGTCTGAATTTTTCATTCATTCTAAGTATAGAGTTTCAGCCACCCTTTGTAAAAAGCTATGATTAATAATTCTACAAAAACAAACCACATCTCATTAGCAAGATGCGGTCTCTGTTCGTTTAATCCATGCTGTCTATACCAGATGTTTGCTGATCGTTTTGCATCCCTTTTCCTTTTTTCGAGAGCATGGAGCTTACCTTATCGACTGCAACAGGGGTTGCTTCCATTAGCTTTTCGATGAGATGAGTACTCTCGTCGAGATGCAGCATTTTGATTCCTTGGGAGCTAACAATCAAGAAGGCGATTGGGGTAATGTACACGCCTCCTGCACTTCCGCCTCCAAAGGGATGTCTGTGGTTCTCAGCATCCGGACCGCTGATTTGATAGTCACTGCCGCCAGCCGCATAACCAAATGCCACCTTTGATACGGTCATAATGACACTCCCATCCGGGGTTTCGACTGGGTCACCAATAATCGTGTTCACATCTACCATGCTTCTCAAGTTTTCCATCGCCGAATTCATTAATCCACCAATAGGATGATTAGACATAATATACCCTCCTGTTAGGCCATTTGATTTTTGTCCTTATGGCTATGTTCGCCTGTATTATGCAACTGCTTTTTTCTTTGCATAAACCGGGCTAATTTCCATATAGCTTTTATAGCGTTTGCCATTCTGACCTTTCCTATGCAACCAAAATGAAGCTCAAGAGGTTTCTTAATCATGAAATAGGGAACAACTTCCGTTTTCGGTATGACGATTAATTGGAAAAAGTGACTTATGACAGCAATAGCTGCACTGACAATTCCCCATAACAGTCCCGTCGCCATCGCCGTTTTAGGTGCATCCCCAGCCCCATAGGACAGGGAAATCTCAAGGCTCGTCAATTGGATATCTGAGGTGATTTCCTTTGTTGCCGATCCATATCCTTTTAGTTCTGTCAAAGACTTGGCGATGACCCGTAAAGAACCATCCATCTCATCAATGGACAGTTCTTCCTGTATGCTCTCTGCCCCATCCTTCTTCACTTCCCCAACCGGCGCACCTATTTTCACTTTTTTCTCATAATGCAGCAGCCCGCGCCACATTCGTATCTTGACTTCCGCCTCATTTTTCTGGAAGTTCTTATCATAAATAACCGACACCGTTACTTGTGATAGCAAGAACACGGCAAACAATGCGAGCAGCGCAAGCAAGCATCCAAATAGAATGACCACGTTGAACACCCCCATCTATTATCAAGCAAACAGTATGGACAACAGATACATAAAATAAACCCGCCTGGCAGCAGGCGGGTTTATGCTTCTACTATTATTTAATGGATCTCACCGCTCCTTATCAAGCAGGACAGCCGTATCACTGAACATATCATGGAAGCCTTGCTTGCGCGGGTTAAAAGCGACAACGATATAGCCAAGGAAGAAAAAGGCGGAGATGTATCTTCCTATCCACTCTCTAAACAATAATGTCTTCCAATCCAGCTTATCTCTTGTGAGCGAAATAACATGCACCCCCATGACCATTTTGCCTAATGTTTGTGCAAACAGGAGCGTCATAATGAAAAAGTATCCGAAAAAAACGATGGAATCAATCACCGTGAACGGCGAGAAGATTCCGCTGCTGTCAATCGGTATATCAAGCAAGCGAAAAATTGGCTTGATGAAAAGCCGGCTGATGCTCCCGACAATCAGGATGTCAATGATATAAGCCCAAAATCTCATCCAAAATCCAGCACGGGGCAGGTTCATAATCTTTTGAGAAAAATTATCCGTTTTCTGTGTATTTATATCTTCTTGCTCATTCAAGCTAGTCTCGTGTGTATCCGTCATTCCCCTGCCTCCTTACTCTCCAGAATATAAGTACATCAGTTGCGGAGATTGATTTTCGGTCATGATTTCTTTAATGATGCTTGCCTCATCATTTCCGCCAAGCCACTGCGTGAGCTTCAAATTCAGCATTGAACCTAGGCCAATGGAATCTGTCAGCTTAACGACAGCTGCATCCTCCAGCCCCTCGTTTTTCTTCATGCCAGCAATTGCATCATCCAAGTAGCCGAGCTCATCCACGAGATTCAGCTCCTTCGCTTGACGGCCGTCATAGATTCGGCCATCCGCCACTTTTCTTACCTCTTCTTTCGACATGTCCCTTCCTTCTGCAATGACCGTAACAAATTGGTTATAAGAGTTATCCACGAGGGATTGCATAATGCTCTTCTCTTCATCAGTCATATCACGGAAGGAGTTACCTATATCCTTGAACTCTCCACTTTTGATGGTTACCATATCAATGCCGTACTTCTCGGCAAATCCTTCAAAATTAAAGGTTTGCATGATGACGCCAAGCGATCCTGTCAATGTCTCAGGACTTGCATAGATTTGATTGGCAGGAGCTGCGACATAATAGCCGCCAGAGGCAGCCATTGAGCCCATGGACACATAAACTGGTTTTCCCGCCTCTTTAATGGCCTCGATTTTCCGGTGAATTTCAGCACTCTCATGAACCCCTCCGCCTGGTGAATTCACCTCCAGCACAAGTCCGCTAATCGTGTCATCCCAAGCGATGGTATCTAAATGCTCAAGCAATGCTTGGTGATTATATCCCTCCGAAGAGAAAAGTGAAGCGCTATCTCCTGTATCTGCAATCGTTCCGTCTAAATCCAAGACCACAATTCTTTTTTCGAAATCTCCATCCTCAATTACTTCCTCTTCTGCTGCTAGTAATTCTGACATTGAAGCCTCATCAGAAGCCAGCAAGGAAATCGAATTCGTAAGGATTGATGCGAAGAAAATAACTGCCGCGATTCCCAGTGCCAACCATCTTTTTTTGTTCACACAATATTCCCCCAGTCGAAGTTTGAATCTTCCTATTTTCCTGATAAAATTATTATAACATGACGATGTTGGGTAAACTTGAAATTGCATAGAATTCTAGCAAGCACTGCCTATGAGGAGGTTTCGCGATGGATAACCGCAAGAACATCTATTTTTACTACAAGAAAGACAAGGATATTCTCGAACGAATTGAGGCCATTAAAGCAAGCACAGATAAGTATGGGTTTAGCACCGTAAAAGATCCTGCAGAAGCAAATATCATCGTCAGCATCGGTGATGACGGCACATTCCTGCAAGCTGTTCGAAAGACAGATTTCAGAGAGGACTGTCTCTATGCAGGGATTTCCCTCGACAAGAAATTGAATATGTATTGTGATTTTTATATTAATGATACAGAGAAGATGGTTGAAGCTGTTACGACACCTGTCATCGAGGTAAGGAAGTACCCGACGATAGAAGTGACAATTGATAATGAATACAGCTTTGATTGTCTGAACGAATGCTCCTTCCGTTCTTCCTTAATCAAGACCTTTGTCATCGAAGTCCATATTGATAACCAGCTTTTCGAGACTTTCCGCGGTGATGGAATGGTCGTTGCTACTCCTACTGGTTCAACTGCCTACAATAAGTCCCTCAATGGCGCTGTCGTTGACCCAACATTGCATTGTATGCAGGTGAGCGAAATCGCATCCCTGAATAATAATCATTACCGGACATTAGGCTCCTCCTTTATCCTTGGAAGTGAACGCGTTCTCTCCCTCCAGCTATCAAAAACAGGAGATGATTATCCAATCATCGGGATGGACAATGAGGCGATGAGCATTCAGCATATCGAGCGATTAGATTTCCGACTCAGCGGCCGTACGATTAAGACGGTCAAGCTGCGCGATAATTCCTTCTGGGAAAAGGTGCAAAGGTCATTCTTATAAGAATATAGTACAAGCAGGTGAAAGGAGCCTATACCGGCTGCTTTCACCTGTTTTATTTTTCACCCTGCTTCCCCGATATCCTACAAATAAAATACGCTGACCCGAGAGTCCGTTAAATACGGAATTTCGAGTCAGCAATATATTCTACGCCTTCTGGTTTTCCAGCTCCATTTTTCTTAGCTCAACCCTCATAATCTTGCCGGAAATCGTCTTTGGAAGATCTTCGACGAAGGCAATCTTACGAGGATACTTATAAGGAGCTGTCAAGTCCTTCACGTGGTTTTGCAGCTCCTTGACTAGCTCATCAGACGGCTCTGGCACATCTTCTTTCAATACGACAAAAGCCTTAACGATTTGTCCTCTTTCCTCATCAGGGCTTGCTACAACAGCACACTCCTTGACATAGGCATGCTTAACAAGCGCATCCTCTACTTCAAACGGTCCAATCGTATAGCCGGAACTAATGATAATATCATCCCTGCGTCCCTCGAACCAGAAGTATCCGTCCTCATCCTTCTTCGCCTTATCGCCTGTAATATAATAATCTCCCCTAAATTGCATGGCCGTTCTTTCAGGGTCCTTATAATATTCTTTAAAGAGAGCCGGTGTTTCTACATGCACAGCTATGTCCCCAGTCTTACCTGCAGGACATACCCGTCCTTCCTCATCAATGACCTCTACCTTATTTCCGGGTGTTGGTTTACCCATCGAGCCTGGTTTGACATCCATGCCTTTTGTGACACCAACAAGGAGCGTATTTTCGGTTTGCCCATATCCATCCCGAACCGTAACCCCGAAATGAGAGCGGAATGTGTCTATGACTTCCCTGTTCAATGGCTCGCCCGCAGAGACAGCACTATGAAGATGCTGCAGCTTATATTCAGCCAGATTATCGGCCTTTGCCATCAATCGATATTCGGTGGGCGTACAACAGAGAACATTGATGGAATAGTCATCTAGAAGCTGCAGATACGTCTTTGGCTCAAACTTGCCCTGGTAAACGAAGCCTGTTGCCCCCGAGCCAAGCACTGACAGGAAAGGGCTCCAAATCCATTTCTGCCATCCAGGACCCGCTGTTGCCCAGACAACATCTTCTTCCTCAATGCATAGCCAATTGCTCGCCGCGGTTCTTAAATGAGCATATGCCCACCCATGTGTATGAACAACACCTTTTGGCTGTCCTGTCGTACCTGATGTATAGGAGAGAAAGGCCATGTCCTCTCGCTTTGTCTTCGCGATCTCTAGCTCATGATTAGCATGCTTAATTTTCTCATCGAGCGGTGTCCAGCCTTCCACCTGGCCATTTATAATGAATTTATGTAAAGAGTCTTTTGATGAAAGGCCTTCAAAGGTCTCTGTATAGGGTTTATGTACAAGCACAGCTTTCGCTTCGGAATGGTCGATTCTATATTGTAAATCCTTCGTCCGCAGCATTTCAGAACATGGTATGACCACTAGTCCAACCTTTAGGGCAGCCAAGTAAACTGTATAGGCTTCAATAAGCCTAGGCACCATAATCAGCATCTTATCTCCCGCTTTTAGCCCTTCATTCAGGAAAACATTTGCTGTTTTATTAACCGTTCGTATAAGCTCCTTATATGTCATCTCTTTTTTTAAACCGCTTTCATCTCTCCATATAAGAGCTTTTCTTCTTTCATATTTTGCATACTTTTCAATTTCAGCCACTAAATTGTATTGCTCTGGTGCAATAAGATTCTCACTCATTCTCTCCACTCCCCTTAGCAATTAATGGTAATCAATGCCATTATACATGATTTTCCAAAATATTTTATTATATTCTGTGAAATTATCCCCTTTGTTGTATGTAAACATCGAGATAAAAAAAAGAAAGCGGACCTAAGTCCGCTTTCTGTAGCCAAGTGTATGAAATTATCTGGAGTATCCTCCACCCAATTGTTGCTCAGCCATTTGAACAAGGCGTTTTGTGATTTCTCCACCAACAGAACCGTTAGCGCGAGAAGTTGTTTCTCCTCCAAGTTGTACTCCAAACTCGGAAGCAATTTCGTATTTCATTTGGTCAAGAGCTTGAGTTACTCCTGGTACCAAAAGGTTGTTTGAGTTGTTTGACATGTGTTTTTCACCTCCTTTGTGATTATAGAGTGTGTAAAAACACATGCCGATATGCGCAACTCAATATGGTAATTGTTCACATATTATATTTAGAACAGATCTTCCGTTGCCTCAACCTTCTTCTTGTCCTTGCTGCTGAAGATGATGGTTTCCGTTTTCTCGACCGCTTCTTGAATATAAGGATCGAAATCCGTGAAGGATTCGTAGTGATTAACCTTCTCTCTTCGTGGTTTCGTCTTAGGATTTGTCGGTGTAAAGACAGTACAGCAATCCTCAAATGGACGGATAGAGATGTCATGCGTACCAATACGTTCAGCAATCTCAATGATTTCTGTTTTGTCCATCGCCAATAGCGGGCGGAGAATAGGCGTATTGGTCACTTCGTTGATCGTATACATACTCTCCATCGTCTGACTCGCTACTTGCCCTAAGCTTTCGCCCGTGACGATGGCGAGCGCTTTACGCTGCTCTCGAATCTCATCAGTCACGCGCAGCATCAGCCGTCGTGTTGTTGTCATCGTGTAATTATCCGGAATTTGTTTTTGAATCAGCTTTTGAATTTCTGTAAATGGAACGATATGCAGAACCATCCGTCCATTGACCTCCGCTAATTTCTCTGCCAAATCAATAACCTTTTGCTTCGAGCGTTCACTCGTGAATGGCGGGCTGTAGAAATGGACGCATTCAATTTCCACCCCGCGCTTCATCGTCAAGAACCCTGCAACAGGGCTGTCAATGCCTCCGCTCAGCATGAGCATCGCAGAACCGCTTGAACCGATTGGCAAGCCGCCTGCTGCTGCAATTTTTTCCCCAGTAATATAAGCTGCATCCTTACGAACTTCTACGCGCAGCTTCAGATCTGGATTATGGACATCTACCTTTAGTCCTTCTTTACGCTGCAGGCAATATCCCCCAACGAGGCCGTTTAAGTCATAGGTTGAATAAGGAAATGTCTTGTCAGCCCGTTTAGCATCAATCTTGAATGTCGCAATATCCCGTGAAAGGTGATTGATATAGAATAACGCTGATTCCTGAATAGCTGGGATTTCTTTTTCTACCTTTAAGGCAGGACTTAAAGAAGAGATGCCGTACACTTTCTTCAAACGATCGATTACTTCTTCGTGGCCCGCTCCGTTCAAATGGATATACATACGCTCATGCTGTGCCTCAATTCGTACATTCGGATAATCCATCAAGGCGTTTTTTACATTTTTCTTGAGCTGTGTAATAAAGCTCTTCCGATTCCGCTTCTTTAAGGTAATCTCCCCATAGCGAACGACGATATGGTCAAATTTAATCATCTTTTATTAACCTCACTTAACATTTGAATGGCCTTGCCTACTGCGGCAATGGCCTTGTCGATATCTGTTTTCTCCAAACCAAAATGAAGACTGATTCGGATGGAACTGCCGGCGATCTTCTCGCTTTTTCCCATTTGCAGCAATGTATGGCTCATCGATTTCTTCTTCGACGAGCAGGCGCTGGTTGTGGAAACATAAATTTCCTCATCCTCAAGCGTATGCACGAAAGCCTCTGACTTTAAGCCAGGAATGGAAAAATTAATGATATGCGGTGCCGCTTTTTCATATGGCGTATTGATGACTAACCCGTCAATTGCTGCCAGACGGCTCATCGCATATTCCTGCAGCTCCTTCATCTTCCCTAAGCTGCTCTTGCTTTCCTCGGTTACAAGACGCATTGCCTTTGCCAATGAGACAGCTCCGGCAACACTCTCTGTCCCGCTTCGGAAGCCGGACTCCTGATTTCCTCCGGCAATAAGTGGAGAAAGCTTGACTCCCTCTCTTTTATAAAGGAGGCCCGTCCCTTTAAGCCCATGTATTTTATGACCCGATAATGAATAGAGGTCTACATGGGTAGCTGCCAAAGAAAGATCTACCTTACTAAATCCTTGGACCCCATCTACATGGAAGAGAATCTTCGGATAGCGTCTCAGCAGCTGCCCTATTTCCTCAATCGGCTGGATGGAGCCAATCTCATTATTAATATGCATAATCGAAACGAGAATCGTGTCTTCTCGAATCGCTTCCTTCAATTGTGTCACATTTACTCGTCCATATTCATCCACCGGCAAATAAGTAATTTCATACCCTAAGTCGCTCAGCTGTTCTGTCGGATTAAGGACAGACGGATGTTCAATGGAAGAGGTGATAATATGTTTTCCCCGGGCTTTATATTGCAAAGCGGCTCCTTTAATGGCAAGATTATTGCTCTCTGAACCGCCTGAGGTGAAAATAATCTCGGCCGGATTGACTTTCAAGAGGCCTGCCACTTGCTCACGCGCTTTCGCAAGCAATTGTTCAGCCTTTCCTCCAAAACCATGCAGCGAAGAGGGATTACCCCAAAAGCCAGTTGAAACCTTCATAAATGAATCCAGCACAGCCGGATATGGTTGTGTCGTTGCACTGTTGTCCAAATAAATCATCGGATTTCTCCTCCCCTAGCCTATCAATAAGAAAATGTAGCATAAACTTAACGTTTTATAAAGCTGCAGATTTCAACTTTGCCTTATTTTCTCACCCCTTAAGGACTGCTATCCAAAAGGAAAGACCAGCCCATGGTCAAATTGGACTGGTCTATTTAGCCATATAGTCTTGTTCCAGTAAGTCTTGGATTTTTTTGAGCGAGCCTGGGTCCACTTGTTCTATCGCGGTGGCTGCCTGTTCGAGTGCATCCTCATACTGATAATTACGGAATTTCTTCTCAGCATCGCTTAAAGCGGCTGCAACAGATGGATATTGCCTTCTATACCGATTTCCGTATTGGATAACCTTTTCAGCGAGGTGCACCTGCTCTGTCAAATTCTCAGTCGCCTCATGAACCCTGCTGACCGCGACACTGGCAATGTCGAGATAATGCATGACCGCATTCATGTTCAGCGGCTTTTCATCCAGCTTATCTTTCACATCAGAGAGACTTTCCTTCGCTTGAACAACCATTAGCTCATACGAGGTTGGCATACCCGGCATATTACTCTCCTGAATCATCCGCAATGATTCAATCATATTCATTTGCAGCTTGCGGATTGTCTCCCTTGATTCAAGCTCGTCCTTACGAAGGGCATTTAGCTTCTCTTCATATTCCTTTTGGGCCTTTGTCAGCTCATCAAGCTTGCCTTCAAGCTCGACAATATCTTCCTTCAACACCGTGTAGGCCGTTTTCTCCTCAGAAAGCCTATCCTTCAGCAGCTCCCATTTCGCTTTAACATTGATTAATGTCTTTTCAATATTCGTGCGCACTACAAGCTCTTTTTCAGGCATTTGATAGATCTGCTTAACGACATTGGTCTCTGCATCTAGCTGCTCAAGTCGGTCAACAGATTGATCGAGCTTCTGCTGATACATATTTTTCGCAGATATTACATACTGACGAGCCATCACTTCCTTCTCAAGAAGATCGTAGAAGGATTGAATCGTATCATTCAATTGCTCGATTTCACTGCTTGCTTCATCTGCTTTTGTTTCTTTTAGGAGTGATTTAGCTTCAGCTAACTGCTGTTCCATTTTCTCTAGTTCTGTCTCAAAATAAATGTGGCTGAGCGGATACCCTTGTGAGCACATTTCCGTATATCCCGTTTTCAGCTCATGCAGCAGGCCTGGAATATGTATTTGGCAATTCGCCAAGAGATCTGGAATCTTCTCCATCTTCTCCTTAATGGCAATCAGCTTGGCTTCGATGGACAGAACCTGCTCTCTCGCCTCCAGATAATCGCCAGATTCTGTCTGTGTATTAAACGTCTGGAATTCCAATGCCAATTCATCAAATTCCTGTTCAAGACGTTCTGCTGCAGACCCGAATGCATGACGATGGGCAAGCAAATGCTGCTTCGAATCCCGATAGGTCATTAAAAGCTCCTCGACAAGCTTCTTATTCTGCTCTTCACTGCCGATAAGATCGTTCAGTTCATGAAGAATCGCTGCCAGCGTAATCTCAGTTTCGTCCAATATCCGATCAATCTCATGCTGGACGGCCACTGATTTCTTAAACCGGTATTTATCCGTATACTCTTCTGCATCAAAGAGCAGACTCTCCACTTCTGCCAGGCGGTCCGTTTGAATGGTATCCCACTCCTTGCGCCAGCGTTCAAACAACCGCTCTGTCTGACCAGTCATGTTCAGGCTTTTCACTCGAGCCAATTCCTCAGCTATCGGCCTGTTCATAATCTCTACTTTCTTATCTGCAAGTCTGTCAATTTCTTTATAGTGCTTCTTTCTTACCAATATCCCTACGATAAAGGCAACAAAGATTAGCGCTAGTCCCCCTATCACATACTTCATAAAGAAGCCTCCTATTCAACACGAGACAAATATTTATGTATACAAGTTCATATCAATGATTTAATGATAACATGGTACAGACTTTTTTTAACCATAAAATACGATATTTTCTGCAAAAAGTTGTCCTAAACGACTTATCTTTTGCCAAAAACTCTCGAAAGAAATAAAATTTGTCGAAAAGGAGGAGTAAAATATGGATATTTTTGATGGTCATGTACATACACATTACTGTCCGCATGGAACAAATGCAGAAATTAGCGCCTATATCGAACGCGCACTCCAATTAGGATACAGCCAAATTTCTTTCACGGAGCATGCTCCGCTCCCTGATACCTTCTCCGACCCCGCGCCTACAAGGGACAGCTCGATGGCCATAGATGAGTTCCGTTCTTATATAGAGGAGCTGAAAGACTACCAGAGGGCCTATGCTGGAAGGATTACCATTAAAATCGGGTTAGAGATTGATTATATCGAAGGGCATGAGGAAGAAACGAAACAATTATTAAGCGAGCTTGGCCCGAATTTGGCCGATTCAATCCTATCTGTCCATTTTCTTCGACTAAAGGATGAATGGTTCTGTCTTGATTACAGCGAGAAGGAATTTGAGCGCATCATCGGGCGTTTTGGCACGACAGAAGCTGTTTATGATGCCTATTATAAAACACTTGAAAAAGCCATATTAAGCGATCTTGGTCCTTACAAGCCAAAACGGCTCGGTCATCTTTCGCTCGTGTCCAAATTCCAAAAAAAATACCCTAGCAGTTATGATTCCACTAGGCAGATGCTTAGTCTATTGCCCCTGATCAAACAAAAGGGATACCAGCTTGATGTAAATACAGCCGGTTTATTCAAGCCCTTATGCAAAGAGATTTATCCGCCGGAAACAATCCTGCATACGGCTGCTAATATGGGCATCCCGCTCGTTTATGGTTCAGACTCACACCATCCATCTGATTTAGGCCGTGGTCTTGATGCCCTTGACCCTGCTATCCTTGAGCACTTAATCAAGCCTTAGCCAGCTCTATTGGCGCCGGGTACACCGCTTTGAACAGGCATTCCTGCAGGAAAGTCTCAATCTCTGTGAAATACGCATTCGTAAAATACGGCTCATTCGGGAAGATATGCCAGACCTCCATGAAATACTGCGAATGAATAAAAGGCTCATTGAGCATCGCCTTTAATTTTGTCACGAACATCGGAATGGAGATGGGACGAAGTTCACCCCGTTTTCTTCCCTCTTCCATGATCATTTTGAGAAGGAATTTCTCCTTAGACAAATATGTCATGTAGACTTCCCGATTCAGGCTCGTGTCCACTGAAATCTCTCTGAGCACGAGCCTTGTAAGCAAAAAGTTTTCACGGTAATAATGCAGGCAAAAGCTCGCATACTGAAGGAGACATTCCTGTGCGCCCACACGCGGCAATTGCTCGGCAATTCTCTCAAGCCCATCTAGGTAACCCTCAAAAAAATCAGTAAAGCAATGCTCCAGCAAGCCTTGCTTATGCTGAAAATGATAAGAAATATTAGCGGAATTACTTCCGGCACGACCGGCAATATCTCGAATAGATGTAGCGGAGTAACCTTTCATGTAAAATAAATAGATAGCAGCCTCTATAATGGAATCCTTCGTCTTAGAGTTCTTGTCCATTCGTACACTCCCCTCCTTTTAACAAAGGTAATTCTCTTTATAGATTACTTCTGTTTTAAGGGGGCGATATCCTTTAATAAGTTCTCGACAAAAAGAATGGATCAGACAGCATTGGCAAGGTTTCAATACCCAATATAGGGAGGAAAGGAGAAATATCATGTTTCAAGTCGAACAATACACCGGGACTAAACCAGAGCAATATCAATCTGTTAGCAAACAATTGGCGGCCTTAATTGCCGGAGAGCCTAATCGGATAGCTAATCTAAGCAATGCGAGTGCTCTCTTGAACGTATTTCTCGATCATATCAATTGGGTTGGCTTTTATTTATATGAGGAAGATACCCGCCAATTGGTTCTCGGACCGTTCCAGGGACTTCCAGCTTGCATCCGTATACCCCTTGGCAGGGGCGTTTGCGGCAAAGCAGCCGAAGAGCAGCAAGTGATGCGCATTGCAAACGTTCACGATTTCCCGGGACATATCGCCTGTGACGCTGCCAGTCAGTCAGAGATTGTTCTACCAATTGTGAAGGATGGTCGTCTCATTGGCGTTCTCGATATCGATAGCCCGATTCTTGACCGCTTTGATGAAGAAGATGAAGCAGGACTTAAGCAAATCGTCTCTATCCTGGAATCCGCCCTATAAAAGGGACGTTTTATCCGTTTTCCATGCTCGTATTTTCCAATTAGAAGACAATACCTTGACTTCCCAGTGAATAAATTATACAATACTCCTTGTGTAAAATATCGCAGCTTATGTTCACGTCTTTATTCGTTCATTTCATTCCTCAAGCCTTTGAGGTGCATCTCGTAACCCGCTGCTGCTAGGGCGAAGGTGCATGAAAATGAAATGGCAGTAATGCATGTAAACATCGGTTTTTATTTTACAAAAATAAAAACAATCAAGGAGGAGTCTACTTATGGCTCGTTATACAGGTCCATCTTGGAAACTGTCCCGTCGTTTAGGAATTTCCCTAAGCGGTACTGGTAAAGAATTAGAAAAGCGTCCTTACGCTCCAGGACAACACGGTCCTAACCAACGCAAAAAGCTTTCCGAATACGGTTTGCAATTGCAAGAAAAACAAAAACTTCGTCACATGTACGGTGTGAACGAACGCCAATTCCGCACTATCTTTGATAGAGCTGGCAAACTTCAAGGTAAACACGGTGAGAACTTCATGGTTCTTCTTGAATCTCGCCTTGACAACGTTGTTTACCGTTTAGGTTTAGCACGCACTCGCCGTGCAGCTCGCCAACTTGTAAACCACGGTCATATCCTAGTTGATGGACGTCGCGTTGACATCCCATCTTACCGTTTGACTGCTGGCCAAACAATCGGCGTTCGCGAAAAATCTCGCAACCTTGATGTTATTAAAGAAGCGATCGAAGTAAACAACTTCGTACCTGATTTCTTAACATTCGATGCTGACAAGCTTGAAGGAACATTCACTCGTTTACCAGAGCGTTCTGAGCTTCCAGCTGAAATTAACGAAGCTCTTATCGTTGAGTTCTACTCTCGTTAATCTGCTCGTTACGAAAAACCATCCCTTTTGGGATGGTTTTTTCTTTTGTTACGTGGATGTATTGAATACTACAGCTGCTCATAAAATATTTTTAGCTTTGTGGGATATATGAAGAAAGAGCCAGGGATTCTAAAGATAATCGCCCCTATAATCATTGTATTCATTTATAATGACAATCGTTTTGGCTTTTTTTCTGATTATAATAAGCTTTTAAAGGTAAAAAGGAGCCCATACTCCAAATACTCCTTTATACATCTATTCTTCTTATTTGAGCTAGCTGAGTGATTCCTGTTTGTCTATCAGTTATCGCACTCAGCTCATATTTTATGCCATCGACTACTAAGACTGAAATCTTATTGCTATAAACAGTACGAACAACTGATATCGTCTCTACAATATGACCTTCATCCCTAAGGTGTTTAACAGCTGCACGGTGAAATTTCTCGGGTTCTTTATACCATTTGTACCAATCATCTAATTCAAACGTAATGATGTTCCCCTTACCCCAATACCGTTTTATCCATTTCCCCAACAATCCAGCCACTCCCTTCTTATATTAAATATATCAAAAAAGAAATTTTAATAATATTTTGATTTTTATCATCACAATAATGATTCTTCTCTCGCAAACTCCTTTAAGAATTCTTGGCTATTGCTAAACACCCATTCACCTAGTCATATAGCAATAAAAAGTCCCAGGTGCCTATGACACCTGGGATTCTCTATTTCTTATACATATTTAATTAGCGTGTATTTCTTCTTGCCGCGGCGGATGACCGTGAATTGTCCTTCAATCCGGTCCTCAGCGGACAATACATAAGAAAGATCGGTTACTTTATCGCCATTAATGCTGATGGCTCCGTTTGTAATGTCTTCGCGCGCTTGACGTTTAGATGGGGAGATTTTCGCATTCACGAGCAGCTCTACTAATGTTAGCTCTTCATCAGCTGCCGGCACATAGGAAGGCACGTCCTTGAAACCTTGCTTAATATCATTCGCGCTTAGCTCCTTTACATTGCCGCTGAATAACGCTTGCGTGATATTGATTGCTTTATCGAGCGCGTCCTGTCCGTGTACAAGGCGGGTCATTTCTTCCGCCAATGCTTTTTGAGCCTTGCGAAGATGCGGTTCTGTTTCGACAGAAGCCTCCAGTGCTTCAATTTCTTCCTTCGATAAGAAGGTAAAGATTTTTAAGTAGTTCACAACATCTTGGTCGGCTGTGTTAATCCAGAATTGGTAGAACTCATACGGAGTTGTTTTTTCTGCATCAAGCCAAACAGCGCCGCCTTCTGTTTTACCGAATTTCGTTCCGTCAGACTTTGTCACAAGCGGGATCGTTAAGCCATATGCTTTGGCGCCCTCACCCTGTGTTTTACGAATCAAGTCTAACCCAGTAATGATATTGCCCCATTGGTCACTTCCGCCAAGCTGAATTTTGCAATTGTAATTCTCATATAAATGCTTAAAGTCAATGGCCTGTAAAATGGTGTACGTAAATTCTGTGAAAGAAATGCCCGTATCGAGTCGTGAGGCAATCGTGTCCTTTGCCAGCATGTAGTTGATTCCGATATGCTTCCCGTAATCGCGCAAGAAGGTGATCATATCGAGGGATCCGATCCAGTCAAAGTTATTGGTCATAACTGCACCGTTTTCCCCTTCGAAATCAAAAATACGCCCTAATTGCTTTTGCAGGCACTTTACATTATGCTGAATTGCTTCAACCGTTTGCAATTGACGCTCCTGCGTTTTACCGCTCGGATCACCGATCATCCCAGTTGCTCCGCCGACCAGGATAATTGGCTTATGGCCAGCCTGTTGAAAACGGCGTAAAGTCAAGAATGGCAATAAATGACCGATATGCATGCTGTCTGCAGTAGGGTCAACACCGCAATATAAGGATGTTGCTTCTTTCTGTAATTGTTCCTTAAGGCCCTCTTCATCCGTCTGTTGATAAATAATGCCTCTCCATTGCAAATCCTGAAGTAAATCCATTGTCATTCCTCCTATTAGTTAAACAGCTAGACATAGCCCTCATTCGCTCACTTGCACTATAAAGCTGTATGATTGGTTCTTAAGACTATGTGCAGCAAAGCTTTGTAAATAAACACAAAAACGCCCCTTCATAAATATGAAGGGACGATGATTATCGCGGTACCACCCAACTTGCGGGATAAAAGCTTCCCGCCGCTTTCACCTTATAACGGCAAGGGCCCGGCATACGCTACACAGCCTGCCTTAGTGGCTTGCCTTCACGAATGCTGCTACAGGAGGTAATTCATTAACCCGTTTATACCGGTTTGCACCAAACCACCGGCTCTCTAGAACAGGGACGGATTAACTACTGGATTCCTGTCATTGCATTTTACTTTTTCATTGGATATGATGATATGAACTTTTTATCATATTTATCCTCCCCTTGTCAAACCCATTTTAGACATGAGCGAGACAAAAATGACAAAAATAGAATCTTTTATACGATTTTCCTACCTTATGCTATAATGTACATGATTTCTTATAGGAGTGTGAAAAATTGGAAGAGATAATCGCAAAAATTAAAAAAGGGGTCCAATCCCTCTATTCATATGTCACTCAGCCAACATTCAAGCGGAAAACAAGCATTACGTATCAAGTACTCTGGAATTATATTCTCATATTCATGATTGTCATCGTTCTTGGAATATTTTTTGCAGGCGGAGTAGGAGCAGGCTATTTTGCCTCCATCGTGAAGGATGAGCCTGTTCGAAGCGAAAAACAATTAAAAAATAGTTTGCTAAATTATGAGGAAACATCAGAGGTTTATTTCGCAGACAATGTATATTTAGGAAAGCTGCGCACAGATCTTGAGCGGCAGGAAGTGAAACTCGAGGATGTCTCCGATAATGTCAAGAAGGCATTGATTGCAACCGAGGATGCCTACTTCTACGAGCATGATGGTGTCGTTCCGAAAGCCTTGATGCGCGCTGTCTTCCAGGAAGTAACTGGTTCAGCCGTCCAAACAGGCGGAAGCACATTGACCCAGCAGCTGATTAAGCAGCAAATCCTTACAAACGAGGTCTCCTTTGACCGGAAGGCGAAGGAAATCCTATTGGCGATGCGCTTGGAGAAATTTCTCGAAAAGGATGAAATACTAGAATCATATTTAAATATTTCACCATTTGGCCGTAACTCATCCGGTCGAAATATAGCTGGTGTCCAAACGGCTGCGCAAGGGATCTTCGGCGTCGATGCCAAGGATCTCTCCTTACCGCAAGCAGCCTTTATTGCCGGCTTGCCTCAAAACCCCTATTCATATACGCCATTTACTCAGTTTGGGGAGGTGAAGGAGGATATCAGCCCTGGTCTTAATCGAATGAAAACTGTGTTGAAACGGATGTACAACAACGGAGATATTACGAAAAAGGAATATGAGGAAGCCTTAAAATATGATATAAAGGCAAATTTGGCGAAAAGACAGCCTTCCTCAACAGAGCGTTATCCTTATCTCACATATGAGGTAGAAAAAAGAGCGATTGAAATCATGATGCCAATCCTTGCTAAGGAAGATGGATATAAGCAGAAGGATTTAAATGAAAGTGAAGAGCTATATCAGCAATACTATAACCTAGCCGACCAAGCCATCAGGCAAAACGGCTATAAAATCCATACAACTGTCAATAAGAAAATGTACGATAATATGCAGAAGGTCACGAAGGAGTTTCCTTATTATCAAGGGACCCGGCCAGCTGATAAGATTGACCCGGATACCGGCGAAAAGGTAATAGTGAACGAGCCTGTTGATACTGGCGCCATTTTGATCGAGAACTCTACCGGCAAGATTTTAAGCTTTGTCGGCGGGCGTGATTTTGAACGTGAGCAGCTGAACCATGCAACCGCTGCTGTCCGCTCAAATGGGTCAACGATGAAGCCATTATTGGTATATGCTCCCGCAATAGAATACGGAGTATCTTTCCCAGCGAAAACATTGATTAATGCTCCAATCAGTATCAATGGCTATAGTCCTGGAAACTATGCTGGAGGCGGAATCACTGGTTTGACGACAGCCAGGGAAGCATTGAAGAAATCATACAACATCCCTGCCGTACTGCAGTATAAAGAAATAGTGAATCGCCGTCCGGCAGAATATCTGAAAAAAATGGGCTTCAGCTCACTACATGAAGCCGATTATACGAATCTTTCAACTTCCTTGGGAGCCCTTGAAAGAGGGGTCACTGTCGAGGAAAACACCAATGCATTTGCCACATTTGCTAATGGCGGAGAATTTGTTGATGCATATATGATTGAAAAGATTGAGGACAATGACGGAAACATCATCTTCGAGCATAAGTCAAAGGCGACGAAAGTATTCAGTCCGCAGACCGCTTATCTGACATTGGACATGATGCGTGATGTCCTTACATCAGGGACAGCTGCCGGGATTAATAGCAAGCTGAAATTCTACAGTGATTGGGCCGGCAAAACCGGAACGAGCCAAAGCTTCCGCGATGCCTGGTTCGTGGCTACCAATCCGAACGTGACCTTTGGTGTTTGGATGGGCTATGATTCAAATGGCTCCGTGGAAACAGGTGGCATGAGCTATTCCCAACGTAACCAAAGCTTATGGGCCCGATTGATCAACTCAGCCTATGATGTGGATCCTAAGCTGATTGCTCCATCAAGCCGGCATCAAATGCCTGGCGGAATCGTGACAAGATCCTACTGCATGCTGACAGGAACACTCGCATCTGGAGCATGCGCGGAAGCCAAGCTGACCGTCTCTGATTATTTCAATGCGAGCCATCTCCCTAATGGAGGCGGAAATATGCCGACATCAAGTGAAAGCTATGTGTTCATTAATGGCAAGAAATATCTCGCCCACAAAGGTACACCTGCTGAGTTCACGGTAAAAGGAATTGCCGTAAGCAGCGACTTCTTCAATAGCATTGGCGGCCAATATGTAACCGACAAATCAGCCATCATGCCGAAGGGCGATAACTACAAGAATCTTATCATCGGCGGAGCTACATTAAATGATAATGGTAAAGCACCTGGTGCCCCATCTGTTACGGTAAACGGCAAGGCGATCAGCTGGAGTGCCTCAGGTGACAGCGACGTAATTGGCTATTATGTATACCAAGATGGCAAAAAGGTCGCAAGCATAAAAGTTGATGATTCTCGAAGCTTCTCATCAAGCGGAAAAGGGACCTATCATGTGGTCGCTGTCGACATAGCCGGCAATCTATCAAAGCCTTCTAATCTGATTGAATTCAATAAAGAAGAGAAAGCTGAAGATAAGAAAGAGAACAGCCAAAAAGACGACAAGAAAAAAGATGACAAGAAAAAAGATGACAAGAAAAATGAGGAAGATAAGAAGCCAGCAGATGAGCAGAATGAGCCCTCAGATGAAGGAGAATCATCTGACGATCAACCAGCAGAACCTCGAGAGCAATCCAAGCCTGAAGAGGATGAGGATGAGGATGAGGCTGCTTAACTAATCAATTTGAATAAAAAAGGGCTGTCCCCAAAAGTCCGTTATTAAACGGACTTTGGAGGCAGCCTTTTTGATTTAGGAAAATAGACAAATTCATCTTTATTACTAACTAAGGAGACAGACATTATATGCCTGTCTCCAATTTATCTGATATTTAATGCTTTCGGAGCGAGAGCCAATCCATCTGTGCTATTACATATTTCTCCTTTTTGGAAGGCTAAATCGAAACAAACTGCCCGCACCAAGTTGACTGTCAACCGTAATGGTTCCCTGATGCATTTCTACAATCCACTTAGCCATCGAGAGTCCAAGTCCGGCATTCCCGTTTACCGTGCTCGTTCTTGCTGAATCAACCCGGTAGAACCGTTCCCAAATTTTCTCCTGCTCCTTCTTGTCAATGCCGATTCCATTATCAGATATCTCCCCAATAATTCGATCAGCTTCTTCATAGAGTTTGATTTTGACAAATCCATTCTCCCGATTGTAAGTAATTCCGTTCATCACCAGATTCATAAGCAAGCGCATCAGTAAGGTTTGATCGGCCTCTATCATCAATCCAGACTGGATATCCTCTACGACAGAAATGCCGTTCTTCTCCCCACTCTCTCTCATTTCATCAGCAACCATTTCGGCGAGTTCGCTTATATCAAAGGTCTCATATATGATGGGTGAGCTGTCTTGGTCCTTCCTTGCCAGCTGCAATAATTGGTGGATTAATTCAGACATTTTCGTCGACTGCCTTAGGATTGACTGCAGCGCTTCCTTCATTTCAGCCTGATTATCGAGCTGGGTAAGAGCATATTCCGTTTGTGAAATGATGACAGATGTTGGCGTTCGCAGTTCATGCGACGCATCGGCGGTGAACCGCTTCTCATTCTCAAAAGCTGTCTCTAGCCTTTCAAACATGCCATTAAAGGTTTCAGCAAGTTCATGAATTTCATCCTTGGTGCCAGATAAATGGATTCGCTTCGACAAGTCCTTCCCATCCCTGATTTCATAAACAGCACGGTTCATCTCTTCTATAGGGTGAAAAGCTTTCTTCGTAATCCAATAGCCGCCAAATCCGGCTAAGAGAAGAAGAAGCGGAAATGCAACGAGCACGATGAGAAAGATAATCTTCATCGTTTTCACAAATGAATCTATTGCCATAATACTGCGCACCCAAATACTCTGACCATTCTCGATGAGCTGATAATCATAGCTCAGCCATTCAGTTTGATTATATTCTGACCGCTTGATTTGATCATGCTTAAATCCTTCTTCTTGCTGGTAGCCGGCAGGCGGATTTCCTGCCAATAAGCCCCCATCTTCATTGTATATAAGGATGCTAACACCATCATCATAGTATTCAAATTCGTGATCAATGACTGCTCCGCCATCCTTGATGGCGATACCATCAAGACTGTCACTGACAGCTTCTTTTAATTGTTTCTCAGCTTGATATGTGACCGCCTGTCCAGCAAACAGCCAGATAAGTGTGAACGCAAACCCCATAATGAGGAGGATGAGTCCTGTGTACCAAATAGTTATCTTCATCTTTATGGATAATTTCTTCATGATTTCCCTCGCAATACATATCCGGAGCCACGGACGGTCTGAATCAGTTTCAACTCATGCTCGCTATCGATTTTCTTTCGTAAATAACGGATATACACATCAACAATATTGGAACCGCCCTCATAATCGTAATTCCAGACATGCTGTTCAATTTTCTCTCTCGAAAGGACGATTCCTTTATTCCGAATTAAGTATTCTAAAATGGCGAACTCCTTGCTCGACAGCTCTATTTCCTTATTACCGCGCATGACAGTACGAGCATTGCAATCGACCATCAAATCCTCAATATGAAGGATATTGGACACACTTCCGAATTGTCTCCTTGTCAGAACCCGAATTCTCGCTAGAAGTTCATCAAAGGCGAATGGCTTTACTAAATAGTCATCTGCCCCGCTATCCAGTCCAATTACCCTGTCTTCAATGGCATCCCTAGCCGTGAGCAAGAGCACTGGAATCGTCTTATCTTCAGAGCGAATGGTTCTTAAGACTTCTAAGCCATTGATGTTTGGAATCATGATATCTAATAGGACGCAATCATAATCGGCCAGGCTCATATAATAAAGAGCATCCGCCCCGTTATCTACAGCATCCACGCTGTAATGATCCGCGATCAGCCTTTTAACCAGCACTTGTCGCAGGTCCTGTTCATCTTCTACAATAAGAATCCTCATTGATAGACCCCCTTTTATGCGATTACCTTTCTTCCATCATATCATTGCTACATTAAGGTAAAATGAAAACCGAATGCTTCATGATAATCCAAAATAACACGCTATTTTATGCTATTAATCTTCCTTTAATCTTTACCGTTTATGATGATAGTGAAGGAGGAAATACAGATGAACCTACTCAATATTTTCATTCATGCGTTATCCTAAAGAAGTTTTTTACCCGGATAAAGGGAGGAAAAAACAGCAGCAGGATGCAACATTTTTATACAAAAACAGTAACTAATATGGAGGTAACAGGATATGAAGGACGTAATTAAAAGCATGCAGGAGAAGATAAAAAGCAGGAAGAAAGTAATCATCATGGCGGCAAGCTCAATCATCGCGCTTGGCATTATAGCCGTAGGTGGCTATATCGGCTTAGGCTATTATTATGCCAGCCAAAATAACAATTACACAGAAAGCCAGGCAAAAGAAATTGCATTATCTCATGTGGATGGAGAAATTCTAACAATAACAAAAGAGATTGACATAGAGGATAACCCGACCGACTCAGAATATGAATATGAAATTGAAGTAAAAACAGCTGACAATCTCCTTCAAGAAGTGGCAATCAGCTCCCGTACCGGAACGATTGACCTTGATGACGAATAAGACAGAAAAAACCGGCCTGTAAGCGGACAGGCCGGTTTTTTCTTGTCAATTAATCTTCCATAGTGGATAAATCACCCGTCGGTAGTTCAAGCTCCCATGCCTTTAAGACACGGCGCATGATCTTACCGCTTCTTGTCTTAGGAAGCTTTTCTTTAAATTCAATCTCACGCGGGGCAGCATGGGCCGCTAAGCCCTGTTTTACAAACTGGCGAATCTCTTCAATCAGGTCATCAGATGGCTCATATCCGGAACGTAAAGCGATAAACGCCTTAATGATTTCTCCCCGGACAGGATCAGGCTTGCCAATGACTCCAGCTTCTGCAACAGCTGGATGCTCTACCAGCTTGGACTCTACTTCAAATGGTCCAACCCGTTCACCAGATGTCATGATGACATCATCAATTCTTCCTTGGAACCAAAAGTATCCATCTTCATCCATATAGGCAGAATCTCCAGAAACATACCAGCCTGAAGGCATAAAATAGGATTCATACTTCTGTTCGTTATTCCAAATCTGGCGCATCATGGACGGCCAGCCTTTTTTGATGGCAAGATTCCCCATTCGGTATGGCGGAAGCTCATTACCTTGGTCGTCAACTATGGCAGCGACTACACCCGGTATCGGTTTGCCCATAGAACCAGGCTTAATTTCCATGCATGGGTAATTACAAATAAGCTGAGCACCTGTCTCTGTCATCCACCAAGTATCATGGATACGTTTGCTGAATACCTTTTGTCCCCATTTAATAACCTCAGGATTGAGCGGCTCTCCGACACTTAAGACATGGCGGAGGCTTGAAAGATTAAATTTACGGACAATCTCATCTCCCGCTCCCATCAGCATGCGGAAGGCAGTCGGAGCGCTGTACCACACGCTGACATGGAATTCCTCAATGGTTTTATACCACGCTTCAGGCGAGAACCTGCCTCCTGTGACAACCGAGGAAGCACCACCCAGCCATGGTGCAAATATTCCATAGGCTGTGCCTGTCACCCATCCTGGATCAGCTGTACACCAATAGACATCCTCTTCCTTCAAATCTAGTACCCATTTTCCTGTCTGCAAATGCTGAATCATCGCATTGTGCGCATGGAGTACGCCCTTGGGTTTACCAGTAGATCCAGATGTATAATGCAGAATCAGACCATCTTCCCTGTCCACCCATTCAATTTCCAGCTCTTTCGATGCATCCTTGAATTTGCTCAGGAAATCAATGTTTTTACCAGTTTCCTCAACATCACTTCCGACAACAAAAATATGCTTCAAATGAGGCAGTTCATCAGCAGGAATCCTCCCAACAAGCTCAGGTGTGGTGACAATAACGCTCGCCTCACTGTCTGCAAGCCTGTCCTTAACGGCCCCTTCCATAAATGCTTCAAAAAGTGGTCCGATAATCGCACCAAGCTTAATAGCTCCTAACACAACAAAATATAATTCGGGTGTTCTAGGCATGAAAACGAACACCCGATCACCTTTTGAAACATCTCCAAATTCCTTTAGGACATTCCCAGCCTGATTAGATAGGTCCTTCATTTCACTGAATGTATACTTCTCGAAACGATTAGGGTCCTTATAATAAAGTGCCACCTTGTTTCGCCGGAATGTCTCTGCATGCCGATCGATTGTTTCATAGGCAGCGTTAAGCTTCCCAGTTTCATGCCAGGAAAATTCCTTTTCAACTTCCTTCCAATCAAAGCTGCGATAGGCTTCATCATAATTAGCTAAATTAAATTGACCTTGTTCGACAGAAAGCGCTTCCAGTTTCATAGACCAATACCCCCTCAATCAAATGTAAAGATATTCCTAGTATAGTATAAAACCCATTTTATCTCAATTTTTTAAATATTTGATAACTTATGTAAGTATGTTACAATTTTTATGAATAGATTGATTTCCAGCTAAATCCTTCTTCAACCATAAAATGAAAGCGCTTTATATCATCTAGGTACCTTCATAAACGTCCCTTCGACGAAAAATGTTCATATCCATATCCATGAGCAATCTTTGAAATACTGTATAATAACGTTATTAAGTGACCTAGGTGGTGTATGAATGCAACATAAAAAAATGTATAACAAGAGGATGTTAGAGACCCCCCGCGGGCCGCTCACCATTGAAGGCCCCGTTACAAAAGATACATTAAAAGAGCTTAAATTTCATGAGGGGCTTGTCGCTTTCCGTGTACCAGAGAAACAGCATCAAGCATTAATTCAAATCAGTGACTTGCCAGAAGGCAGGATTATCATAGCAAGAGAAGAGGATACCATCGTCGGATACGTCACTTATCTATATCCTGACCCTCTTGAAAGATGGTCTGAAGGCAAGATGGAAGATTTATTGGAACTTGGTGCAATTGAAGTCATTAGAGAATACCGCGGAGCTTCTGTCGGCAAGAACCTGCTTCAGGTTGCCATGCTGGATGATTTCATGGAGAACTACATCATTATTACAACCGAGTATTATTGGCATTGGGATTTAAAGGGCAGCGGTCTGAACGTTTGGGACTATCGCAAAATGATGGAGCGGATGATGAGTGCAGGGGGACTTGAATGGTATGCAACAGACGACCCTGAGATTTGCTCCCATCCAGCGAACTGCTTAATGGCTCGGATCGGCAAGAATGTAAGCACTGAAAGCATTCAAAAGTTTGACCAATTGAGGTTCATGAACCGCTATATGTACTAGACATCATCTTTAATGAGGAGGCAAGCACTGTGATAATTGAAGATATCATGATTAAAGATGTTATAACACTCACACAGGACGCAACCATAGAACAAGCCATAGAGACCGTTAAAGAGAAGAAAATCCGGCATATTCCAATCGTCGATGACAATCAGAATCTTGTCGGTTTATTATGTGATGTTGATATTCGTTCAGCTACTCCATCAATCTTCCGTATTGATGAATATAAGGATGATTTATTAAAGCCCGTCAGCGAGATTATGGTCAAGGAGGTTCTGACTGCACATCCCCTTGATTTCGTCGAGGAGGTTGCGTACACCTTTTATGACCGGAGAATTTCCTGCATGCCTGTCGTCAGCAACCAGAGGTTAATCGGAATTGTTACAGAAACCGACCTGCTCCATACATATGTGGAATTGACCGGAGCTAATCAGCCCGGTTCCCAAATTGAAATCAAAGTAAGAAACAGGCCTGGGACACTAAGTGAAATAGCAGCCATCATTAAGAGAATGAATGCAAATGTAAACAGTATTTTCATCTATCCTTTTAAAGATGACCCAGCCGTCAAGGTTCTTGTCCTTAGAGTGCAAACAATGAATCCGACCAAGATTATCGACAGCCTGTCATCTGAGGGATTTGAGGTCATTTGGCCTGCCGGACCGGAGATGGAGTCATGAAAGAGGGCTCCTTTGTATACTCACCAGATATGCAAGGCTATCGCTTCAATGAGACACACCCTTTTAACCAGCGTAGATTGCAGCTGACCGTTGACCTCCTTGAACAAATT
Source organism: Pradoshia eiseniae (assembly GCF_002946355.1). Lineage (NCBI taxonomy): Bacteria > Bacillati > Bacillota > Bacilli > Caryophanales > Bacillaceae > Pradoshia > Pradoshia eiseniae. The sequence goes on along the minus strand of NZ_PKOZ01000008.1, from coordinate 35,775 downwards.
GGAGCGCTGAAGCCCGAGGATTGCGTTATGCCAAGAATGGCCACTGATGAGGAATTGAGGCTTGTCCATGATATAAATTATATTGAGGCAATCAAACAGGCAGGCACAGGCAAACTAGATCCTGATACCGGGTTAAATTATGGCATCGGTACGGAGGATACACCCATTTTCCCCAACATGCATGAAGCAAGCGCCCTGCTAGTTGGAGGAACGCTTACTGCCGTCGATGAGGTGATGGAAGGCCGCGCACGGCATGCAGTCAATCTCGGTGGAGGTCTGCATCATGGCTTCAGGGGGAAGGCGTCCGGATTTTGCATTTATAACGACAGCTCGGTCGCCATTAAGTATATGACTGAGAAATACCATGCGCGGGTGCTCTATGTGGATACAGATGCCCATCATGGAGATGGAGTACAATGGACATTCTATGATGACCCAAATGTGTGCACCCTCTCTATCCACGAGACAGGGAGATACCTCTTCCCTGGGACTGGCAATGTCAATGAGCGCGGAAATGGCAAAGGCTATGGATTCTCCTATAACGTGCCGCTTGATGCATTTACGGAGGATGAGTCGTTTCTCGAGAGCTATGAACTAGCCTTCAGGAGGGTAATTGAGTACTTTAAACCAGATGTTATTCTGACGCAAAACGGTGCTGATGCCCATTACTATGATCCGTTAACCCACTTATCGGCTACCATTCGCATCTACGAGGAAATCCCCAAGCTTGCTCATCAGCTGGCACATGAATATTGCCATGGGCGCTGGATTGCCGTAGGAGGCGGCGGATATGACATTTGGCGTGTCGTGCCGCGGGCATGGTCAAGAGTTTGGCTGGAGATGGCTCATCTTCCCTCTCCATCAGGCAGCCTCCCAAAAGAATGGATCGATAAATGGTCCCCTCAATCTCCCGTAACCCTGCCATCGACATGGGAGGACCCGCCAGGATTGTACAAGCCCATACCTAGAAAGGCAGAGATAACCGAGAAGAATCGAAAGACGCTTGAGCAAGCGCTTTATCCCATTCAACGAACATCCACCAAAGAATAGCTAGATAGGAATGAATAATAACAATGGACCATCCTGATAAAAGAAAAAGCTGAACCTGCTGTTTATTGCATAAACAAGGTTCAGCTCTTTTTTTAGTTTCTAGTGGAGCCTCTAAGCTCCAAACGATGCGGAAGGATGACGGAGGATTCTTCGACTTCCTCTTTATTCATCAATTTCGTCAATAAACGCATGGACACCGCTCCAATATCATAGAGCGGTTGCACAACTGTTGATAACCGAGGACGCACCATCAATGATAACCGCGTGTTATCCGAGCTGATGACCTCAAGCTCCTCAGGGATCTTGATGCCCCTGTCATAGGCAGCATGAATAATTCCTAGTGCCGCTTCATCAGAACTTACATAAATGGCTGTTGGACGCTTATCCAAATCTGCCAATTGGCTTAGTGCTTCCACTCCGCTGTCATAGGAAAAATCAGTTTCGATGACATAGTCTTCCTCGAAGGAAAGGCCAGCCTTCTCCAAGGATTCACGGTAGCCTGGCATGATGTTCTTTCTTGTAATAGCATCTGTCGCAGGGCCCGTCACAAGGGCTATGCGACTATGTCCGTTACCCTCAAAGAATGCAACCGCATCCATAACAGCCTGTTTGTAATCGATGTTAACGGATGGAATTTGCTCCGTATCTTCGACTGTGCCAGCCAAAACAACAGGTACAGGCGATTTTTTCAATTCTTCAATATGCTCCTCTGTGATATTGGAGCTCATGAAGACAACACCATCCACTTGTTTACCAAGCATCGTTTGGATTAAATGCAGCTCTTTGTCATGATTGGCATCAGAGTTGCTAAGGATAATATTATATTTATACATCGTTGCAATATCCTCAATTCCCCTTGCGAGTTCCGCATAGAAGATGCTTGAAATATCCGGGATAATAACCCCAACAGTGGTGGTTTTCTTGCTCGCCAATCCCCTTGCAACCGCATTCGGGCGATAGCCGAGCCTTTCAATAACTTCATTAACTTTCTTACGTGTCGCAGGTTTCACATTTGGATTCCCGTTGACAACACGTGAAACCGTCGCCATGGAAACATTCGCTTCACGGGCAACGTCATAGATGGTAATATTCATTTTTATACACCGCCCAATTCATCAATTAACTTTTTACAATAGTATTAGTGAAAAAAGTATCTAATAGTATATTATTATTTTTATGATACTCTAACCTGCCGTTTCCTGCAAATAAACCAAAATACCTACGACAAAAATATTGTATATATAATTTCTTCTAATGAAAAAAGGACTGCCCCATATGTGCAGTCCTTTCTCGAATACTATATTCTCATACCTGATTGTTGGCTGAATGGCTGAACTTCCTTGACAAACTCATCAAATTGTTTGAGATCCATTTGCTGAGCAGAATCAGATAAGGCTACAGCCGGGTCTGGATGGACTTCTGCCATGACGCCATCTGCACCAATGGCTAGCGCTGCTTTCGCTGTTGGAATCAACAAATCTCTTCTTCCGGTTGAATGCGTGACGTCAACCATGACAGGCAAATGCGTTTCCTTCTTCAGGATAGGCACTGCAGAGATATCCAGTGTGTTGCGTGTCGCTTTCTCATATGTGCGGATGCCACGCTCACATAGGATGATATTGCCATTCCCCTGCGACATAATGTATTCGGCCGCATTGATGAACTCTTCAATGGTGGCTGCGAGCCCTCTCTTTAAGAGGACAGGCTTATCAATCGCGCCAGCTGCTTTCAATAGTTCAAAGTTTTGCATATTACGTGCGCCGATTTGGATGACATCGATATATTTGGCTGCCATTTCGACATCAGCTGGATTAACGATCTCACTGATGACAGCTAAATCATATTCATCTGCCACTTGCTTCAAAATCTTTAGACCCTCTTCTCCAAGACCCTGGAAGTCATAAGGAGATGTACGCGGTTTATAAGCACCGCCTCTCATAAGCTTAAATCCTTTATCTTTAATAGCCTTAGCGACCGTAGCTACTTGCTCGTATGATTCAACTGCACATGGTCCGAAAACAAAGGACGGCTCGCCGCTTCCGACTTGATGCCCTTTTAAGGTAATGACCGTATCCTCAGGCTTCTTCTTCCGTGAAACCAGTAAGGCTTTACGATGATCATCCTCTTGCAATTCTAAGCTCGCTTTGAAGATTTCTTTGAAAATGTGCTCAATGGTCGACCTTTCAAAGGGTCCATCATTGTTTTCGATGAGTGTATTGAGCATTTCTCTTTCCCTGACTGGATCGTAGCGATACTGGCTTTGCTTGCCCTTCACTTCTCCTATTTTCTGTACGATTCTTCCACGTTCATTAATAAGGTTCAATAATTGCAAATTCAAACTGTCAAGTTGTTCCCTTAATTGATCCATTTCTTTATTACTCAAGTACCATCATCCCTTTCTGTTTTGCAAAGCGGCTTAACCATGACTGAAATAACGAATAAAAATTCAATAGAGCTAATGCTAAAATATTCTATTTTCAGTATAATTGAAACCTATTATAACGGATTAAAGACTGATTGTCACGCAAAAAACCTATACCACTTTTAAGCGTTAAAGCAGTGAAATAATGATAATCCCAGATAAATAAAAGCCGGTATGAAAAATTTCATACCGGCTTATCATTATTTAGAGTATTTTAACACAGCATTCTCCATCTTTTCCACAGTGATTTGCTGATGAGAGGCATCCCAAACCGCTTTTCCCTGATGAAAAAGGATAGCTTGTGGAGATTCATGCTTAATGCCTGTTAATTCTGCCACATAGTTGGAGAGAGGTCTTGAATCCTGTACGGCCAGATAGGCAGATGGAATGTCTTGATGAATCTCGGTAAATTTCGTATATTCACCGAAAGCTGCCAAACTGATTGGACAAGTCAGGCTGTGCTTCATGAATAAGAATAGGTCCTGCTCTAATAGTGGCGTCAATTCATTTTCATTGGATACTTTGTTCATCCTTAATCTCCTCCGCTAGGTTCTATCCTGGCTGTTATATAGATACAGCTGAAAAAGGACTTATTGCTTGTTTGAATCTTTATCCTTTGAAGAATTGGTTTCCACTTTCACGGATTTAACATCCCTAGAAGTTGTTGCAGATGTTCCGGAATAAGCATTTCCACTCGCCGTGGATGTAAATCCTGTCTGATTAGAAGCATATGTTTCCTCTTCAGCACGGTCTTTATCACTGATTGCCTCAGTACCTTCATATACATCATCCGGTGAATCTACGACGACATTTGTTGTTGCCATTCCGGGTGTGGTCATTTCCGGTGAGGATGTTTCTTCAGAAGTCATATCCTCATTATTTTTCTTGCTAAGCTTTGTTTTGACAGCATCTGTAAGCGGAGCACTTTTCTCCTTCGCTACAGAAATCCATTCAGTTCCCTTCTCCTGGGCTGTTTGTTTCCATGCTGAGCCTTTCTCGGTTGCTGTTTGTTTAAAGGCAGTTCCTTTTTCCATTAAGGCGCTGCTTTGTTCAGACAGGTCCACCCTTAGCTCTTTTCCTGATTTAGGAGCGAGGAATAAAGCTGTTGCTGCTCCTACTAATCCTCCGACAATTGCTCCTAAGACAAAATTACTTGAGGACATGCTTTCATCTCTTTTAGTGTTGTTTGTTAGATCACTTTTACCCATTTTTCATTTCTCCTTCCAAAGTTTAATTTATGAATGAGAACGCTGATATCTGGTTTCTGGTGCTGGTACTGACAGATATTCATCTTGAAGCTCTTCTTGCTGCTGTACAGCTTCTCTCTCTGCTTTTTTTGCCTTCCATCTATTGAACAGCTCGATACATACATTGCCCCATTGGACAGCCTGGGCAATTTTCGGGTTATGCTCATTTGCTGCGATTTGGACACGATCAGTTACTTGGTCAATTGTAGTGTTTACCTTTTGGATAGAACCTCCTACACCTTTGACCGCTTCAACTACCGTATTCAGGCTTTCAGATTTTACTTGAAGGTCTTCAGCCAGCGCATTTGTTTTTTGTAGCAAGAGGGCTGTCTCAGTTGTGATTCCCTGCATTTGCGTTTCTAAACCTTCCAATGTTCCAGAGACGCTTTCCATTGTTTCCTGCAAGGCTTTTAAGGTATTGGACAGATAAACAACCAAAACCACAAAAGCAATAGCGATAAGCGCCACGCTCAAATACAAAATAATTTCCATCCACATTCACTCCATCTCTAAAATATACTTAATTTCTTACCCCTTACTGTCTTATTTAAACTATAAAGGATTTTTATATGTAAAGGCAATGAGGCTTTACATATTAATAAATAGGATAAACTGCGGTACAATGATACTAAATGGAATTTGAAAGGAGACAGAACAATCTTGAGAGACCCAAGAATACAGCAATTAGCCTACAACTTAATTAATTATTCAGTGGATTTGCAAAAAGGCGAAAAAATCTTGATTGAGAATATAGGCATTCAGCCTGACCTCGTGAAGGCATTGGTGCAAGAAACGTATAAGGCTGGAGGATATCCATTCGTATCAACGAAAGACCCTTCCATTGAAAGAGAACTTCTTCTCGGAGCATCTGAGGAGCAATACAAGACGGTAGCACAATTCGAAGCAGCCGTTATGAAGGAGATGGATGCATACATAGGCCTTCGCGCAGGCGATAATATTTCAGAACTTTCTGATGTACCATCTGAAAAGATGAAAATTTTCAGTAAGTCTATTACTCAAGACGTCCACCTCGGCATCCGCGTGCCAAAGACGAAATGGGTTGTGCTGAGATACCCGACCAATTCAATGGCGCAGCTTGCCAAAATGAGTACGGAGGCCTTTGAGGATTTCTATTTCAATGTATGTAATTTGGACTATGGAAAAATGGCAGAGGCGATGGATGGCCTCGTAGGGCTAATGAATCAAACGGATAAGGTTCGTCTTACGGGACCTGGCACTGATCTCACCTTCTCAATCAAGGATATCCCTGCCGTTAAATGTGCAGGCTTAAGAAACATTCCTGACGGGGAGGTTTATACAGCACCAATACGGGACTCCGTTAACGGGACTATTACCTATAATACGCCTTCTCCTTATCAAGGCTTTACCTTCGAAAATGTGCGACTCACATTTGAAAATGGCAAGATTGTCAAAGCGGAAGCGAATGATACTGATCGCATTAATCAAATCTTTGATACAGATGAAGGAGCTAGGTATGTGGGAGAATTTGCGATTGGCGTCAACCCGTTCATTACAGAGCCAATGCAGGATATTCTCTTCGATGAAAAAATTGATGGCAGCTTCCACTTCACACCTGGCCAATGCTACGAAGAAGCCTATAACGGAAACCAATCTAGCATTCATTGGGATCTCGTCAACATCCAACGTAAGGATTATGGAGGCGGCGAAATTTATTTCGATGACCAATTAATCCGTAAGGATGGCATCTTCGTGCATCCTGATCTCTTGGCCTTAAACCCTGAAAATCTAAAATAAAGGCATTGGCAGCTGTAGGACACGGCACAACCGCACGGACGGCCATCTTCAGGCCGTAACACTGTCAAGATAAATTGAAGACCCTCCAGAAAAATTCTGGAGGGTCTTACTGACTAATTTGTGATTAGATTCTCATAGGCGGCCTGAACCTTTTGAATGTCTCCTGCTCCCATGAACAGCAAGACGCCATCGGAATGATTTTTTAATACAGAAGGATCATCCTCTTGAATGATTTCTGCTCCTTCAATCTTCTCGCACAGGTCTTTGACAGAAAGCTTGCCATTCAGTTCACGCGCAGAGCCAAATATCTCACATAAGTAAACCTTATCCGCCTCCGCAAGCACCTCAGCAAAGTCATCCAAAAACTTTTGCGTTCTTGAAAACGTATGCGGCTGGAATACTGCCACAACCTCACGCCCAGGATACTTCTGGCGCGCAGAATCAATCGTTGCACGAATCTCGGTTGGATGATGGGCATAATCATCAATTAAGATTTGGTTATCGACCTTTTTCTCAGAGAACCTTCTTTTAACACCATTAAATGTCAAGAGACGTTCCTTGATAACCTCCACATCAATCCCTTCATAATGGCAAAGCGCGATTACAGCCAGCGCATTTAAGACTGTATGACGGCCAAACATCGGGATGGTAAATGTTTCATAATAATTATTGCGCACATGCACATCAAACGTCGTGCCCAACTCGGATGTAACGATATTCTTCGCTTGGAAATCGTTCTCCTCATTGAGGCCGTAAAAAATGACCGGAACTTTCGCCTGAACTTTTTGGAGCTGTTCATCATCTCCGCAAGCAATGATTCCCTTTTCAACTTGAAGGGCCATTTCTTGGAAAGCAGAGAATACATCCTCAAGATTAGCGAAATAATCAGGGTGGTCAAAATCAATATTCGTCATGATGGCATAATCCGGCTGATAGGACAAGAAATGACGGCGGTATTCACAGGCTTCAAAGACAAAGTACTTTGAGTCGACCTGACCCTTCCCGGTCCCATCTCCAATCAAATAGGATGTTGGCTCGGCACCGCTGATAACATGAGCCATCAAGCCAGTCGTGGATGTTTTGCCATGCGCTCCCGTAATCGCAACGCTGACGAACTTTTTAATAAAATCTCCAAGGAATCTAGGGTAACGAATAACCGGCAGTCCTAATTCAAGGGCTCTCATGATCTCATCATGACTGTCTGGAAAAGCATTTCCCGCAATAACGGTCATGCCTGGCTGAATATTTTCTTTGTTAAATGGCAGGATTTTAATGCCTGCTTTTTCTAAAGCAACCTGAGTGAAAAAACGTTTTTCATAATCGGATCCTTGTACCTGGTATCCCATATCATGCAGGATTTGGGCGAGTGCACTCATCCCCGATCCTTTTATCCCTACGAAGTGATAAACTGTCATAGAATGAACCTCCAACAAACGTCTATCCTGTATAACAGTATATGACGGTTTCATTTTTTTGCTAATTTTCTGTTCGATCTCTTATTATAAAATGGATATACGAAAACACATAATAAATCAACATAGAATAATAACCACAACTCGTATGATTATAAACCTATTAGATGATTTAGTACACTTTTTCTTTCGTTCCTTCTTTTTAGAGGAACATTTTTACTTTATACCCTTTATTCTATCCAAAGAGATGACATATCTATGTCTTTATTGCTCATCTTCTTTATTTTTTGAAAAACCTTTTGGGATTCCTTCTATCGAAAGGAATCCCAAAGATTAAATTAAACCGTTAATATGATAAGTGAGAATCCTGGATGGCTTCCAAATCTGCCTCTGAAATAAGCACCTCTCGAGGCTTGCTTCCCCTTGCCTCAGAAAGAACACCTTTTCTTTCCATGATATCGATTAGTCTTGCGGCACGATTATAGCCGATTCGGAAACGGCGCTGAATACTAGATATAGAAGCACCGCCCATTTCTACGGCAAATTCACAAACCTCAAAATAGAGCTCATCCTTCTCCTCCTGCACATCGGCATGCTTAACTAAGTCTGCTGGCTCAAATAAGTAATGCGGTTTTGCCTGTTCCTTAACATGCTCTACGACCTTCTCAATTTCATCATCGGTTACAAAGGTACCTTGCAAACGAACGGCTTTGGATGTGCCATTCTCCAAGAAGAGCATATCACCTCGTCCAAGCAGCTTCTCCGCTCCACCTTGGTCCAAGATCGTCCTTGAATCCACTTGTGAGGAGACAGAGAAAGCAATTCTCGTAGGAATATTGGCTTTGATTAGACCAGTAATGACATCGACTGATGGACGCTGTGTAGCCACGAGCAAGTGAATGCCGCATGCCCTTGCTTTTTGGGCAATTCGGCAAATCGCCTCCTCTACATCGGCTGGGGACATCATCATCAAATCTGCTAGTTCATCAATAATGATGACCAAGTAAGGAAGCTTATGTTCAAGCTGTCCTGACTCGGTTGCCTTTTGATTATAGCGAACGATGTCACGAGACCCGGAGTGAGCAAAAAGCTCATAACGCCGGTCCATCTCCTCAACCGCCCATTTTAAGGCAGCCGTTGCCGCCTTCACGTCCGTAATCACAGGCGCAGCCAAATGAGGGATATGATTATATGGTGCTAGCTCGACCATTTTCGGGTCAATCAACAGCAAGCGGACATCACTTGGATTAGTTTTGTAAAGTAAGCTAACAAGAATGGAGTTGATGAATACACTCTTGCCAGAACCTGTAGAACCGGCTACTAGTCCATGCGGCATTTTCTTCAAATCCGTCACGATTGGATTGCCTGAAATATCAAGCCCAACCGCTGTCGTGAGCGGAGATTCCGATTGAACGAAAACATTCTCCTCTAATACTTCACGTAAATAGACGGGGCGTGTGCGCAAATTCGGAATTTCAATGCCAATCATGCGCTTGCCTGGGATTGGCGCCTCAATTCGAATGTCTTTTGCAGCGAGTGAAAGCTTCAAATCATCACTCAAATTCGTGATTTTGCTCACCTTAACTCCAGGTTCAGGCTGTACCTCGAATCTTGTAACAGAAGGTCCCTGGTAGTAGGCAAACACTTTTGCCTTCACATTAAATTGTTCTAGCGTCTGATCAAGCAGCTCCGCTTGCTCAGCTAGCCAATCAGAATCTTCTTGAGCAGCCATTTTAGGCTTTAGGATAGAGATATCCGGATAGTTATAGTAATCGGAATCAATCAGTTTTTTTTTATCCGCAAGGACGGCCGGCTCCTGCTGTGCTTGTTTCGGTTTTTCACCTGCTTGGCCTGTTGTAAGCCTTGCCTTGTCCTGCTTGAGCATTAAAACATTAAAAGGAATATGCTTTCTTCGCTCCTGAATCCTTCTCGCACGTTCTGCTTTGCGCTCATCATCTTCCTCAACCCGGTTAGTGATAACTTCAAGCTTTGGTTCTCGGGATGGCTCAACAGACGATTGCTCCTCCGCTTGGCCAAATCCATTAGCCTCCTCTTGTACGGGCGCCTCAACAGCCTCTATCACACTATCCTCAAGCTGGATTTCTTTTACTGTCTCCGCAGCATCTTGAGCTATATCAGATAAGATGTTTTCCTTTTTCTCTTCTGTATCAGGCTCATCAACAAAAATCGCCTCATTCACTGCTAAATCATTTGGCTCTAGTTCTGACTCATTGCTTTCATCTATCCTCATTAAAGGCGGCAGCTCCTGCACTTCTGCGCTTGAACTCTCAACCAATAACTCAGAATCATTCCATTCTGCAGATAAAGCCACCTTTTCTTCCGGCATTTTTGTCTCTTCTGTATTTATTGCCTTGGTCTCCACAGGTATATGCATTGCCTCTTCCCTAAACGCTTCAAGAGGCTGTTCCTCTTCTTCTTTAACGAACTTGACAGCATCATTTTCCTCTGCCAACTGGAATTGAGTATTATCAGTTTGGGCTGTTTCTTCTAGTTCAAAAACAGCCTCATCTTTAAAGGATTCATGGATATCATGATTCTCCACAGCGGGATGGAACGCAACACTCTTTGCAGGTATATCCTGCTCTTCTTGCTGGATGTCTGCTATTGGCATATCCGGATAGGCAGGCATATTGGCCTGCTGAATCAGCGACCTCTCTTCTTTGGTCGCAAGACGCTCTTCCTTCCATTCCTGATTTTGCTCATTAAATGCACCATCATTCTCATATGTATGATGCGCCTCGGCTGCTTCTTTCTCCATGATGGCTTTATTCGGACCCTTTCCTTTCATCAAGGCTAATACAGAATCCAGCGTAGGCTGTGTAGACAACTCATATTCAACTGTTTTTTGTCTTTTCGTCCCAGCCGCCCTATTTTGGAACCCATATATAGGGGACGGGATTTCCGTTCTCCTGAATGGCGTATTGTTTGGCTGGATCGTTGACGGGACATTCTTTTGCCTTGCCGCCTTCGCGACGGGTTTCTCCGCTTTTGGGAGCGGCCTTTTCTCTAAGGAAGGAGCAACAGGCGTCCACTCGCTATACTCGCTATATGCTTCTCTGCTCCCGGCCTTCTGCATTTTCTTCCGCTCATTCAAACGCTTGATTTCCTCATCCGATATCAATGGAAATTTAAAATTATCTTTTGGATATTTATATTGAATTTTCGTTTCTATTCCAGTCTCTTTCTCAGCCTGCGGCTTGCTTCGATTATCCTTTGGCTTTTGAGGTTTTGGCTCTTGGTCATAGACTTCAACTTCGTCTTCCACATCATCATGAAACCAATCAACAATCTTTTTGAAAAAGCTCATACCTTTCCTCACACTTTCTTTATTCATGATAAGTCTTTATTTTATCAAAAAATTCATGTTATTAAGGGGTTTTCTTATGAATTAGTATCATTTTCCTATACGGTTAGCTGTCTTCCATTGGTCTATTTTTCGCAAGGATAAAGATTGGTTCCAATTCCCCATCCTCGTATAAAAACGGCAAGGCTGTAATAGGTACATTGCCATTCGTAAAGAAATGCATATTCATCTGAGCCAATATATCGTAACCGGCGTTATTTTGAATATCCGCAATAATAAGCACATCTTGATGAGGGACAGCTACTGCCATGGACCCCTTCATGCCGTCTTTAAATTTCTTCAACTCAGAATCTATCAGTATTCGGGATGCGTCATATCCATCATTATGGTTGATGAAATAAAAATCATTCCCCCTGACTGTGTCCTTCTTCGCTTTAACTGGCAGTGAGCGGACATTAAACATGGCCATCGAGCGGATGGTCTCTTTATCCCAGCCCTCTTTGTCCATCAATTCCTGGTCAATCATCCGATACGTATTTCCTAAGTCGACCGCATAATAAATGACTGTTTCTGCTGTATGTTCATCTATGACGAACGGAACGCCTTCTTTTGCTTCTTTAGGGAAAGAGGCCGAGCGAATGACTGGGTAGATTTTCTTTTCGTTTCCTTCTAGTGCCTGTTCCTTGCCCATCACATTTAAGGATTCCTCCACATAATAAAGGAGCTCTTCTATCGCTTTTTCACCTGATTGATCATATTTAGCCAATAACGGGGACAAAGCCACCGTTATGCCCTTTTTCGTTTCCTTATCTTCTATCCTTAATTCTTCCTGGTCTCGATTATATGAAAAGGTCCTTGAACCTTTAGAGAGTCTTTCCATCAGTATGTTTTTCATCTTCGTTGTCGTCATTTTCATCATGATTCCTCCTTATAGATTACTATAGCGTACTTTTGCCCATTTTACTTGGACTTCATGCCAAATTGTCTGCATTCTTTTCTAGGGATTACCCATTTTTAGAAATCTATCAAAAAAGGTTTTGCTAAACTGATGTGTGAATCTTTGTTGCAGTCAAAGCTTATGCCTTGGAGCTTGTTTTACCCTGCTTGGCGGGTTCTCGCAGGAGTCGGCCGCCTTTGGAGTGCAATCAACGGTTAGTATATCATCATTACTCCTAAATAAAATAAAAAAAGACCCCCGGCGGGGAGTCTAATTTTCACAATGAAGCAATGAATTCCTCAATTTGCTCCCGTGTCTTGCGATCCTTATTGACGAATCTTCCTAACTCACGCCCTTGTTCAAAAGCTACAAAGCTAGGGATTCCAAATACATCCAATTGGATGCACAAATCCAGGAACTTATCGCGATCGACATAGACAAAGGTGAATTCCGGATATGCTGCAGCCACGTCATCGATAAACGGGTCAATAAACCGGCAATCTGGACACCAATCAGCAGAAAACAGAAAGATAACCTTGCTGTTTCCCTTTAATTCCTCATATTGCTCCATGCTTTCTAGCTTATTCATCATCGTTCCTCCACTTCATTGGTCAGTATTGTATAAATACTATACCCAAAATAAAGCGGATTGGCTAATCCAAGGCTGCATTTTTTGTTTCTTTTCCTAAGAAGAGAACAGCAAGCATCCCAATGAGGATAGAAACACCAAAAATCAAGAAAATGGTTTCAATCGATGTTCCACTATTCAGCAGGCTGCCAACAAGGAGGGGTCCTAATATCCCTCCTACTCGGCCAACAGAGGCTGCCATGCCTGTTCCTGTGCCTCTGATAACAGTTGGATATTGCTCTGGAGAATAGGCATATAAAGCACCCCATGCACCTAGATTAAAGAATGAAAGGAAACAGCCTGCTGTCATCAATGCGCCGAGGGTTTCGGCATTGCCAAAGAAGTACGCACTTACGGCTGTTCCGAATAAATACGTGACAAGGACAAACTTGCGGCCAAACTTCTCAATAAACCAGGCTGCCGTAAAATAGCCGGGTAATTGGGCCAGGGTCATAATCAAGACATACTGGAAGCTTTGAATTAATGTGAATCCCTTCAGTACCATAACACTTGGAAGCCATAGGAACATTCCATAATAGGAGAATACGACACTGAACCAAAGAACCCACATCATGAAAGTGCGCTTTGCATATTCCTTCTTCCATAGCATGGCAAGCGAAGCCGGGACAGACAGTCTCTGTTCCTTTTTTACGTTCGCAAACCTGGATGAATCCGGAAGATGAATCCGTAGATAAATCGCATAAAATGCCGGAAGCGCACTAATCAATAAGGCCACACGCCAGCCATAAAGCGGGATGATGAAATAGGAGATCAGCGCAGCGACAAGCCATCCCCCAGCCCAAAAGCTTTCTAGCAGGACGACAACCCGTCCGCGCTTATCCTCCGGCACACTCTCAGATACAAGTGTTGATGCCACCGGCAGCTCTCCGCCGAGACCCATCCCAATCAAAAAGCGAAAGAAAAGAAAGACAGCTAGGCTCGTTGTCAATGCTGAAAAGCCGCTGGCAACTGAAAATAAGACTAACGTGATAATCAGCACATTCTTCCTGCCGATTCGGTCCGCCAATAATCCAAATACAAGTGCTCCAACAGCCATGCCGATGGAATTGACACTGCCAATCCACCCCATCTGCTGGGATGTCAATCCCCAATCCTCTTGCAGGGCGGCGATAACAAAGGAGAGGATTCCCACATCCATCGCGTCAAAAAGCCAGGCAAGACCTGCAACGCCTAGCAGCTTATTAGGCATTGCCTTCTTTTTTTGCTCAAAGGCCATTTCCATTACTCTTCCCCCAAACCCATTTTCTGTTTTTTCTGACCATCTAATTTGAAAGAATACTATTTGTCTAGTCAGCTGTCAAGACACCTGTCAGCAAATAATTGCAGCATTCGATTTCATCTTTCCTATGAAACAAGTATTATTAATATAAAAGACCGCTAATAAAGCGGTCCATTCCGAGGTTCCTGTATGAAAAAATCATTGATTCAACTATTATTCAAGTTCATCCTGATGGTTCTGCGAAAAAAGGCCGATAAACACGAGGACATCATGAACTCCTCTAGAGAGGAAAAATATTAAGCTCTCTTGCTATATTCATACTGGCCAATTAACAGCTCCATAACATGCTCAAACATCCTGTCTCTTGTAATACGCCCGTTCGAGAATATGCCAACAGCCCCCTCGGACTTTCGGATATCTTGCTTCTTCGTATATTCATCCATGACCGGTCCAAGCTCACGGCCGCCGAAGAGCTCTTGGGCCACTTCTTCTGGCAGCTTTATTCTCGCTCCTCCGGCTATGAAGGATTCCCCTGCTTTTGTAACAAGCGCTCCCCAATTGCAAATAAATAGCCCATAAGGCGTTCTAACGACCCCGCCCTCTAGTCCTATGCCAAGATCAGCACCGGTTTCCTTTAAGGCGTTTCTTGCGCGATTCAGGGCACCATCCATCGTTTCTTCATCTGAAAAAGGCTGCTCTGATACTCCTGAGGGCACATTAACCGAAAGTAACTCCCCGCCTAACTCCTTCGTGGCCAGATTTGCAGCCTTAACCTTTGCTGGGTTCTTTGTTCCAATGGCTATCTTCAACATTCCTGCTTTACTTCCTTTCTGAAAAAGAAGGCAGCTTCAGCTGCCTCCATGTCATTGCTATCCATTTTGCTTGATTGTTTCCACCGTTGTCTTATCACAAGCTTTTACTAGCTTTACAAGCAGTTCTTTCGCTGCTGCATAATCATCCACATGCAAAATGGATGCAGAAGTATGGATATAACGGGAGCAGACACCAATCACCGCACTTGGAATCCCGCGGTTTGTCACATGGACCTTGCCAGCATCGGTTCCCCCGTTTGGAGCCACGAAGTACTGATAAGGAATATGATTAGATTCAGCCGTATCAAGAATAAACTCTCTCATACCTTTATGCATAACCGTTGTACGGTCATAAATACGAAGCAAAGGCCCCTTGCCCAAGTAGCCGAATACATCCTTGCTCCCGGACATATCATTTGCTGGGCTAGCGTCACACGCGAAGAACAAGTCAGGATCAATCATAGTTGCCGCTGTCCCTGCTCCTCTCAAACCAACCTCTTCCATGACAGTAGCGCCGGAATAAAGGATATTCGGCAGCTTTTCACCTTGAAGCTCCTCTAAAAGCTCAATCGCCAAACCGCAGCCGTAGCGATTATCCCAGGCTTTCGCCAGGATTTTTTTCTCGTTTGCCATTGGGGTGAATTCTGTATGGGGCACAATTTGCTGACCTGGTTTAATGCCCATCGCAATCGCGTCATCCTTGTCATCTGCCCCAACATCAATGAGCATATTCGCAATGTCCATCGGCTTCGTCCGCTGGGCCTCACTCAATAAATGAGGAGGGATGGAGCTGACAACCCCGACTATCGGGCCCTTATCCGTATAAACTCGCACGCGCTGAGCCAGCAAAACTTGGCTCCACCAGCCCCCAAGTGTCTGAAAGCGCAACAATCCCTCAGAAGTAATCGAGGTCACCATAAATCCAACCTCATCCATATGGCCTGCGACCATTATTTTCGGGCCTTCCTCATCGCCTCTTTTGACACCAAATAAGCTTCCGAGTCCATCCTGCACAAACTCGTCGGTATATTTCGACATTTGCTTCTTCATGAAAGCCCGTACTTCATGTTCATATCCCGGTGCTCCCGGCAGCTCGGTCAGGGTCTTAAATAATTCCAATGTTGATTGCTTCATGCGTCTGTTCCCCTTTACCATTTTTTTCACTCATCCATATTGTACATGCTGAGCGGATAACTTATCAATCTGGAAGATATTGAAAAAATAGCTTCACATACGCTTAATCTGTATAATGGATGGGAATAGAATAACAGAGCTATGAACGAACCATTGTGATTGGAGGAATAAAAATGAACTGGAAAACATTTATCACAGGCGCGGCAGCAGGTTTTGCCGCTGGCTATGTAGTCAAGGAGCTGTCTAACAAGAAGGGCATGGTATCTCCTGAGAAGGTTCTAACAACCATTAAAACCACACTTGGGGATGAAGGAACCAATATCCGCGGTTCCTGGATTATGATGAAACCAGAGAAATATACGAGAAACTATCTTGATTACGATGTATACAAAGGCGGTTTAACAAAAGTTGATGGACA
Organism: Pradoshia eiseniae; assembly: GCF_002946355.1. Taxonomy (NCBI): domain Bacteria; kingdom Bacillati; phylum Bacillota; class Bacilli; order Caryophanales; family Bacillaceae; genus Pradoshia; species Pradoshia eiseniae. The sequence continues at coordinate 19,374 of NZ_PKOZ01000008.1, read as the reverse complement.
TGAATCCTCCCAATTCGAATTCATCGCAGACGCCAATACCGGCACTATCCTAGACATTTACCAAGCAGGCTGAAACCAAATAACATTCTATCGCTAGCAGCCAGTTCCATACCGGGACTGGTTTTTTTCTCGTTCATAATCTTTGTTTTCTGGCCCCTTAAAAAGCTAATGGCAGTAAGACCCTAATCCAAGTTTTAAGCAAACATAGTTTATACCTCTTCATTCCTTCTCATGCCTATTTACCATCTATTCCGCAACAAAAGTCCTGCACAAGCCGTTAGAGGTCTTATGCAGGACTTTCATCTTTATGCTCTATCTCGCTCTATCTTCTCAATAATTTCCTTGCCGCCATCGTCCCATTTGACTGCACGATGGGCGTAATCATGATAAAAAGTGAACCAGGCACCGCTCTTGATACCATGCTTCACCCATTTTTCCTTCGCAGCAATCGAATCAATCGGGTAATCATCATATGCCAGCACCCAAAGCGTATTCTGGTGGGCAACGGTTGGCATCAAGTCAGCCATATGAAGGAGCATCTCCCCTTCTTGCTCCATGATGATGATGCTATGACCGTCACTGTGACCGCCGGTGTGAATCATTTTGAGGCCATCAGTGATAACCAGTTCCTCCTCGAAGGTTTTGACCTGGTCTTCAATCGGCTTCCAATTCTCTTCCCAATACGTGTTTCTTGAACGTATATTCGGATTTCTCATCTCATCCCATTCAACCTGGGATGTATAAATGACCGCATTGGGAAATACGCTTTTCAGCTCACCATCTTGATAGCCAGTCAAGCCACAGGCATGGTCGAAATGAAGATGAGTCATAAGGACACCATCAATATCTTCAACCGTCAGACCTAGGCTAGCTAAACCCTCATCAAGCTCCGATTCTACACTCACGCCATAATTGCGGAGCTGCTTTTCCGTCAATTTTCCTTTGCCAATTCCGGAATCAATCAGATAATTCTTGCCCTCTGTCTGAACCAATATGGGATCAGTTCTCAATTCGATTTGGTTTCTTTCATTGACAGGATACTTTTTGGACCATAAAGGTTTCGGCACAACTCCGAACATGGCCCCTCCATCCATATGTGTATCTCCGCCATTAAGCCATGTCAATGCAAACTTCCCGAACTGCAAATTCTCCAATGGTTTCTCTCCTTTATCATGGATTGCTCATCATAGTATGAAGGACAGATATTAAAAGGCTGCCTCACAGCGATAGATCGGATTGCCTTTTGCGGAGAACTTTTGCTCATATTCCGTCATGACATTACCTTCAAAGTCACTATTATGAAGATCAAGGCTGACATAATTTAATTTCATCCCATAGTGTGAGAAGCTCACAAGGGAATATTCGAACAACCCGCGGTTATCTGTCTTAAAATGAATTTCTCCATGTTCCGGCAAAATTCCTTTATATAAGTCAAGAAAAGTTTTATACGTAAGTCTTCTCTTCTCATGACGTGTTTTTGGCCATGGGTCAGAGAAGTTTAAATAAACCCGCGAAACTTCGCCCTCGGCAAAAATATCCGGAAGCTCCATCGCATTCACATTGAGCAGTTTTACGTTCGGCAGATTGGATTCAAGCAGTCGGTCAAGTGCTGTTACGATGACACGGTCTGCCAGCTCTATGCCAATATAGTTGATATCAGGGTTTTGCTGGGCCATCCCGTTGATGAATTGGCCTTTCCCTGTTCCAACCTCAATATGGATTGGGTTATCATTCCCAAACACTTCAGACCAAGCGCCTTTATGCTTTGCTGGTTCTTGTATGCAGAAATATGGGTTATTTTGGAGTTTCTCCTTTGCCCATGGTTTGTATCTTTGTCTCAAAATCGTGCACCTCCGCTGAATTTACGTAAAAAGAGTAGCACATCCTGAATAGAAATTCCATGCTAGCTTCTTTTCACTAGGGGCTATATGTCTAAATTGCCCTCAGAACAAAACAAAAAACCGGCTTACAGGCCGGATTTATCATGAATAATCGGTTCTTAAGTTTCACAAGCTATAGATATTCAATAAGGGAAAGGAATGGGATACTATGCCACTGTCACAAAATCATAGCTGGATGCTTCTTAAAGATATCTTGAATAATCACCAGGAGGATTGCTGCGGTTCTCAATCTGAATGTGAACAACTGGAGCGGACAGTGATGTCTCTTATGAGACAGCCTGAAGTTGCTGAAGAAACCATGTCTGTGCTGCAAGAGATCTATCAATACAGCCAAAGCGGCATCCATGCCGCCAATCTAGAAAATCACATTGAGTCTCATCAACAGAAGCTTGCCGGGTGGGTTGAGGATATCACTCAATATTCCTGAGCAAAGGTTAAATATTCAATGCACCGGTTCATGTCATTGAGCCGGTTTTTCTTTTTGTGCAATACAGTTGTTTGAATCGTTTGGGCGAGGACAAACCATTTCATCCTTAAACTCAGCTCTTGTGTCAGGCTCATGCCATATTTGGCTAGCCATTCCTCCCATTGGTCTTTCTCTACGTATGAATATAAAAGCATGCTGATATCCATAGCAGGATCAGCTATGATTGCTTCATCCCAGTCAATGAGATAAAGATTTCCTGAATCACTTAAAAGCAAATTATTATGATTAATATCTCCATGGCATACGACATAATGATCGCAATTCACATCATTAACCTTTTGCTCAAGGAATTGTATTGTTTCCTTTATGGCTTTGTCTTCCCGAAGCTCTCCATCAAGGGAATTCTTCACGGAAGCCAGGATTTGAATAGGCGTTTGGGCTGTTTTTCCCAGGCGTCGGAGCATGTTTAACAAAGGAGTAGATTGGTGGATTTTCTGCAGCAATTCTGCAACGGATTCCTCACACATTTCTGCAGGAGACAATTCCCTTCCATTCATCCATTCCTGAGCTGTGATCACATCACCATTCTCCATTCTTTTTGTCCAGATGAGCTTTGGCACAATCCCCTCGGCAGATAGCACAGCCAAAAAAGGAGAAGAATTCCTCTTCAAAAACAGCTTTTGCCCATCATGCCTGGCAATGAATGCTTCACCTGTCGCCCCTCCGGCAGGGGTAATCTCCCATTCTCGCCCTAAATAATCCATGGTATTCACCTTCAATAACGTAAACTTGTATGGCATGATTTCCATATAAATAAAAAAGACAGCCATTGACTGCTTTTCCTCAATAGCCATCTTCTTAAATTTTAGTAGGTTTATACCGCTTTCGTCAAGTGTTCGAGCAACAATTATTCCTGAACAAAGACATACGTCGTTAACGGTTCTAGCAGGAAATCCTTCATGTTCATCTCAATACCTTGATTCGCTGCAAATCCGCAGTCCCCGCAAAGCATTCCCCACTTCTTGTCACCAGGAAGATCTACCGCCGTTTGCTGCTCCCCATGATGATAGACCACAAGGATGCGGCTCCACCTGCCATATTCGCTGACATTATCATAGAGGAGACTGTGACAAGATGGACCTAAATCAACCATTTTTGCATGCTTTTCGATTTGCTCTCTGCTCCGGAGACGGAATGCTCCGTGACTTTTGCGGATAGCCATCAGACATCTCAAATATGAGATGGTCTCCTCATTTTGCTCACGCAAATCCCAATTCAATTCATTAATCCAATCAGGTGAGCAATAACTGTTCTCGATGCCATGCTTTGTCCTGAAGAATTCCTGACCGCTGTGCAGGAATGGAATTCCCTGAGAGAGGATAACAATGCTTGTAGCAAAACGATGGCGTCTCTTTCGTGACTCATTTGATTCAGCTCCGTTTGCTAGCTGCAGTCGATCCCAAAGGGTATGGTTATCATGACACTCCACAAAATTGACGGATTGCTCAGGTCCGAGCGGATAGTCATACCCGATATTAAGGACAAGATGATAGAATTCCTCATGGCTAAGTCCCTTCCCGGAAACATAGCCTGCATCCTTTAAATTGAAATTGCTTCCTTTGATGGTATCCCTGAACTTATCATTAAAGAAACCAACTCGGTCAATTTTATGGGAATTCCCAATTGTCGTCTTATCAGAACCAGTAAGGGCGGTTGGCAAGTCCCAGCCTTCCCCTATGATAATCGCATCCGGCTTTATAGAATGAACGACTCTTTCAACTTCCCTCATCGTTTCTAAATCAAGAAGACCCATCAAATCAAACCGGAATCCATCGATTTGGTAGAATTCCATCCAATACTTAACAGCAGATACAATGAGTTTTCTGACCATTAAGCGCTCTGATGCGAGATCATTGCCGCAGCCGCTGCCGTTGGATGGCATTCCATTCACGTCATAGCGGAAATAATATCCCGGCACGATTTTCTCGAAGTTCGAGATTTCCTTCTGGAAAACATGATTGTAGACCACATCCACAATAACACCTAGGCCATGCTCGTGCAGACTCGCTATGAGCTGTTTCAATTCCTCAATCCGTTTCCCCGGCAAATGAGGATCAGCGCTGTAATTGCCTGCTGGTGCAAAGAAATGCCTTGGATTATAGCCCCAATTATATTCCTTGTCGATCATGGTCTCATCCACACCAGAAAAATCATTGACCGGCAGGAGTTCAATATGGGTCACACCTAATTCCTTTAAATACTGAATACCGCTTGAGTAGCCTTGGGCTGTTTTCGTCCCGTTCTCCCTGAATGCGGCATATTTCCCCTTTGCATTCATACCGCTATTAGCATGATGGGAAAAGTCCCGCACATGGGTTTCATAAATAATGGCATCAACTGGGCTTTCAAGCTTCGGCAGGCTATATTCATATCTCTGATATTTCGACAGGTCGATAATTGCACTATATTGCCCATTAACCGAAACAGCCCTCGCATAAGGGTCCGTTGCTTCACGCCAAATATAATTGACCCGTATCAAATAGGAGTAGAAACAATTCTCAAGATTTTGGGGAATCGTCAAGGACCATACACCCCGTTCCCCTCTTTGCATTGGAATGCTTCCCTTTTCAGTCCCAAATTCGCTTATGAGCTTCAGTTTCACATTCGTGGCTGTAGGTGCCCATAATTTGAAGATTGTTTTATCCTCCGTATAAACTGCTCCTAAATCATCGCCGTCATAATAATAAAGCTCATCGAACTCAGGGGTCCGAATGACCGCACCTGTCTGCAGGGCAAAAACCATCCCCTTATCGTCTTCTATTTGATACTCTTCTCCAAGCGGAACTTCGAATGGGGCTGTGCATATGTACTTGGTATAATGCTCGATTTGAATAACATCATCAACTAGTAGCTCTCCCATTTTTTGTCCCTCAAAAAAAAGCGTGAAATTTAATTTTTCGTTTGCACGATAGGATTGAGGGATAAGAATCGTAATTTTGTCTAAGGCATCCAAAAAAGCAGAAAACCTGCCTGTATACACTGTCTTCACTCTCCTTGAACCACTAGTTTCACCATCTGTTGCTGCATATCAATACAAACATCACCCGCACCAACATTATCGCCATCTGCTTGAATTGGCGCTCCATTCGAAGAAGTGATTCGGATGGTCCTTCCTTCAAAGGAATCCACGCCCTTAATCCTTAAATGACCGCCCCATAAAACAGTACTGAACATCAGCAGCAGCTTAAGCCTTGGAATATTATGTATGACCAGTATATGAAAAATTCCGTCATCTGGTTTAGCATTTGGAGATATCTTAATTCCTCCCCCGAAATATGGATGATTAGAAATATTAACAAGCCAGGTATTCGTGAAGGTATGACGCTCCCCGTCAATTACCACTTCCATCTCATCAGGCTTATAGGTCATCCATTCCCAAAGGAAATACGCAAAATAGATAATCTTCCCTGCTCCAATTTTATTAAAATAGCGTTTCATTTGTGATTGATTAACGACTCTTGTTATTGCTGCATCCAATCCAATACCCAAACTGTTCAAAAAATAACCCTCACTGCTAGTTTTATAATATCCCAAGTCAATGATACGCTCCCTCTCAGAATGCAGCAAACCTTCCAATGCCTTCGATGGGCGAGAATTGATTCCCTCACCGCGGGCAAAGTCATTGCCCGAACCAGCAGGTATATAGGCAATCCTTGCTGACGGAAAACCAGCGGCCCCGTTTACGACTTCATGGATGGTGCCATCCCCTCCAATAGCGACCAGAATGGCATCCCCTTGCCTTCGCAGGAACTCCCTGGCTAATTCAACGCCATGCCCCTTATATTCGGTAAAGGCGTAGTTATAGGTTATCCCTTCCCTCTCAAGTGTCTCCATCGTTTTCTCCCAAATTTTTAGGCTGCCCTCGTTTTTTGCAACAGGATTAATGATGAAATAATAGGTTCTTCTTTCAAAAGGGTCTCTACCAGCTTCCACTTTCCCCATGATTTCCACTTAACTCCTCTTCTTTATTCATTCTTTCCCTATTCATTCCGCTGCCATGCATCAACAAAGCGTTAGCAGCCTTTAGCTGCAGATGCTTTATTGTGGAATGATTATGACGAATTGAATCGAACCATTTCGTAAATTTTCTTTTGTCGATGATTCCTTCTAAATCAGCATTTGGATTATTAATATAGCCGTTCCGGCAAATAACGGCCTTTCTTACGGGAAATGAAATCCCCTTAGCAGTAAAAATCTGTTCAATAATCCATTGCATGCGGTTCAGTGTTATCAGCGGATCAAGCACCTTTTTAGCAGCTTTATTATGATGAGTTCTGGTCCAAAAGCGCCCCTCTCCCCTCGTGAATACAGAATCATCCTCCGCTTCAAGAAAGACGAGGCACCAAGTGTCTGTTGGCGTTAGGAGGATAACATCAAGCTCCACTGATACATTCTTCACCTCAAGCACAGGCCTGTAAAGCACAAGGCAATTATCCGGGAAACGCTGAAGGACAAAGCGCAGCTGCTCATCGAATTGATAGCGCCCTAAATGGGTAAAGGAATCATCACTTGCTGACATAGCCCACTTCAGCTGAAAAGAATAAAAATAATTCAGAAATGCCTGCTTTAGCTCCTGCTCATCAGCCGGAACTGTACGCAAGAAGCGCTTTTTGCGCTCTGTTTTTTCATCTTCTGTTTCACTTAAACTCACATCCTCGGCTTCCTTACCTGCTCCTCTATCTTTCCGAAACAATCTTATGACTTTCTTTCTAAAAGAGCCTTCTTCAGGTAATTCAGCTATAACAGGTAAATCCATCTTTTCCTTAATAAGATAGGAGCTTAAATCACCAGCATCAAAGGCTCGCTTTAGTTGAGACCATTCTTGGTGTTTAACGCTGACATACTGGGATGAATAATGGTAAATATCCTGTTCATATCGGGAAATGAAGTCTTGTAGCTTAATCAACTGACTCATTAGCTCCGTCCTCTCCCCTTTATACGGCTAGTCATTCTTCCAATGTAAAACGGGCGATTGGTTCATACTTTGGCAGTTTCTCTGTATCTGTCCTGTAAAGGACAATCTGATTGATTTTTTGCTGCTCAATGGCAGGTAATTGTCTGCCCCATTCAATCATGCTTTCTGGCTCAATGTTATTCCTGCTTCTTCGAGCCAAAGTAATATGGGGGACAAAGGGCTTTGTATCCAATTCAAATCCTGCCTCAAGGCAAGCATCATACACCATCCTACGTACGGGGAGCATCACTTTTGTTTCCTCCGCATCCGCCCATAGTATTCGAGGACTGTTCTTCTGGCCAAAGGTGCCCAATCCTTTTATTTGAATCATCAATGATCCAAAACCCTTTTTTCGTTCCGCAATAAGTTCACATGCTTTTTTTAACTTCTCTTCCTCAGCAGCTCCTAAAAAGGCCAAGGTAATATGGTAATCTTCAGGATGGACCCAGGTCTTAAAGGAATAGACTTCTCTTGTCCTTGCTGCCCAATCGTTCAGCTCCCTTTTACAGGCTTGCGGCAATTCCAGTGCAAAGAAAAAATGACTTCTTCTGTTCATCGGTTCTACTCCTTTATTATTTTACACTTATTTTAACCGCCAATTGCCATACCTTTATGCAAAAAAAGCCCGGAATGAATTATTCCAGGCTTTCTGAGGTTTAATGAAGCGGACCGCATTCAGCCTCAATGTCTGCCGTAAAAGCCTCTTGCAGCTTCTTTATAACCTTATATTCACCCTCAATGCCTATTGGCTGATTATTTATTCTCCGAATCGGCGTAATCTCAAGAGTGGTAGACGTAATAAAAGCCTCATCAGCCTTCAAAAGCTGTTCCACCGTAAAAGCCTCTTCCTTATACGAGGTGGCTGTACTATCACATGCTTTTAGCATAACCTTGCGTGAAATTCCGTTTAAGATGAGGTTATTGGCAGGGTGTGTATACACCGTTCCGTTCATAACAATGGAGATATTCGTATGGCTTCCTTCCGTAACAACTCCGTCACGATGCAGGATTGCTTCATAGCATCCAGCATCAAGGGCTTCTTGATGGGCCAATACATTGCCAAGCAGATTCAGGCTCTTAATATCACAATGAAGCCACCTCTTATCCTCGACAACTAAGGCATCGGCACCTTTTTCCATTAGTGCAACCGGTCTGTCGCTAACCCTTGTGTAAGCGACTAAAACGGCTTGGACGTCACTGCCTGGGAAGGCATGATTTCTTGGCGCTATTCCCCTTGTCAGCTGCAGATAGATTGTCCCGTCAGTTAGCTGGTTTTTCTCAATCAGTTTTTCCATAACGGCCTTCATTTCTTCCTTCGCATAAGGAACAGTCATGCGAATTTTTTCTGCACTCGCGTACAGGCGCTCCACGTGCTCCTCCCATGTGAACAAGCGGCCATTATAGACGCGGACAACCTCATAAATCCCATCACCGAACTGATATCCTCGGTCTTCAATATCAATGGATATTGTGTCTCTTTTTGTAAGCTCCCCATTAAAAACAATATAACTCATGTTCCCTCTCCCCTTTTGTCCATGTAATAGGATTCTTTATCTAGTTAGATCGTAAATAGCTTGTGCGTACATCGCTGTCGCCTTTAACATATCCTCGATAATAATATATTCATCCTTTTGATGGGCCACATCTTCCCTGCCTGGGAAAAGGGGACCAAAGGCAACGGCGTTCTTAATTGCACGTGCATATGTTCCGCCCCCAATGGCTAACAGTTCAGCCTCTTGCCCAGTATGTTCCTCATAAATCTTTTGAAGTGTTTTAACCAGATCGCTGTCCGCATCTACATGATGGGGACCTAAATGGGTCTTCATTTGAATGGAGAATCCATGATCAGAGGCTACTTTCTCAAGAACAGACCAGCCGTTTGCAAAGTCAAATGTCACCGGGTAGCGCATATTGAACGCAATCTTGCCCTTACCGCCATGTTCGTACGAAAGAATTCCATAATTAATCGTTAAATCTTTCGTAATATCATCACTGTACGCAACCCCAAGCTCTCGGCCCCTTGATTCCTTACAAAATTGGCTAATGAATGACAAGAAGCGCTCATCATCTCCTATAAACGGGAGCGTAACCAAGAACTCTGCCAACCGCAGGCCGGCATTAACACCGAGGTCAGGTTCCATGCCGTGGACAGATATCCCGTCCATCGTAAAGGTCACTGTTCCTTCCTTTGCCGAGAATGTCCCGCTCAGGCCGTGATCTTCACAATATCGGCTGTATCGCTCTTCCCATTGACCAGCTTCCACGCTGTCGGAAGTAACCACAGCTTCAGCAAATTCAGGAACCATATTAAAGCGCTGTCCTGCGGAAAAGCTTAATAAAGTGGCTTCTGCCCCTTCATGGACAGATCCATTAAACTCATAGGTGAAATCAGCAATCCCCTTCTCCGCATAAATAATCGGGAAATCAGCATCTGGCACAAATCCGACCGTTGGTGTCTCTTCCTTCTCGAAATAATGGTCCATGCAGCGCCAATCGCTCTCTTCATCGGTCCCTAGGATAAGACGGACACGCTTATTGACATCAACACCTAAGTCTTTCACAATCTTCATTGCATAATAGGCCGCCATCGTTGGCCCCTTGTCATCCATCGCACCGCGCGCATAGATTCGGCCATCGCGAATATCAGCGGAGTACGGGTCCGTGGTCCAGCCTTCTCCTTCAGGAACGACATCAAGATGCCCTAAGATTCCAAGCAGCTCTTCACCATGGCCCATTTCAAGATGAGCGCCATAATTATCAACATTCTTCACAGAGAAGCCGTCCTTTTCCCCAAGATCGAGCATGAAATCAAGCGCTTCTTTAATTCCCTTGCCGAAAGGGATTTCCTCAGTTGCTGTCTCTTCATCAAGGGTGCTCTTGATTTGCAGCAATCTTTGTGTGTCTTTAATTAACTGTTCTTTTCTTTGTTCAACTTCTTTTTGCCAATTGATTTGCATCCGCGTTACCTCTTTTCATTCGCTATCCTTCAATACCGTTATTATATCATGTACGCTGAAAATATATTTTTATATCCAGCCATTCAATATAATACGGATTTTTGGATACTTTATTTATAAAGAATGGCATAAATGGTACCAGCCCATTATATGTATAATTAAATGAATTTTCACTTTTTTTGGTTAAATCTATGGAATTCAACAAGAGGGAGGGGTATTATAGTACTAGAAAGACTTCAGGGATGAAGCATCAGATATAAGGTGTACTGAAAAGGTGATAACTTAAAGAGGTGGTTATGGTAAACAAGTAATACAGAAGCAGAATGTATGATGTTGCCATCGGAAACTATCCATAAGGAGTGGTTTTTTGAAACCTTCAACAAACCGTATGCTTACAAGAATTAAGTCCATCTACATGTTTATTGTACGAAATGGTACCGTGACCACCCAAGAACTGGTCGATGAATTTGGTATTACGCCGCGCACTATCCAAAGGGACTTAAATGTGTTAGCTTATAACGAACTTGTTGTTAGTCCCAGTCGTGGAAAGTGGACCACCACCCAAAAGAAAGTTAAATTAACCTCGTAGTCTTTCCTTAAGAGAAAAAGAAGACCGCCTCCGGTCTTCTTTTTCTCATGAGCGCGTTTGCAATAGCGCTAATTCCTCTTCTGTCATTTCCCTATATTCACCAAGCTCAAGGCTCTCATCAAGCACGAGCGCCCCCATGGCAATTCGCTTCAAGTAGAGAACCTTCTTCCCAACTGACTCAAACATCCGCTTCACTTGATGGAACTTCCCTTCCGTAATAATCAGCTCGATTTCCGATTGCTGACCGCTTTTAATGATCGTAAGCTTCCCTGGTTTCGTCACATAACCGTCATCTAAAGTAACACCTTGTTTGAAGCGTTCGATATCCACCTCGTCCACTGCTCCATCAATAATTGCATAATACGTTTTGGGCACATGCTTCTTTGGCGCAAGGACGTCATGGGCCAGCTGGCCATCATTGGTTAAGACCAGCAGCCCCTCCGTATCCCGGTCGAGCCGACCGACTGGGAACGGCTTCATATGGGCATCCTCTGGTTCTAATAAATCGAGCACCGTTTTCAGGCGATCATCCTCCGTTGCCGAAATATAGCCCTTCGGTTTATTCATCATCAAATATATAAATTCCCTGTATTGAACTGGCTCCCCATAAACGGTAATCTGGTCTGAATCCGGGTCAACATGCGCCTTAGGGTCTGCGATTTTCGCGTCATTACAAAGCACTGCTCCTGATTTCAATAATTTTTTGACATCCTTTCGGCTTCCAAAGCCGGAATTGGCAAGCAATTTATCAATCCTCATTATTAATCACCCACTTTTCTTTACTTGAATAAACTGTATCGTACAAATTTAAACATAAGGAGTGTTCCCATGTATTATTCTTCCTATTATCACCCCATGTCGGTAGAGCAGGAAAGCCGCCAGCAAGCGCCGCCTCCTCAGCAGAAGCATGCTCCCGGCCCGCCTGGACCACCGCCTCCTCGCCCTCCTGCCCCGCCAACGGGAGGTGGAACAAACGCACGCATCGAACAGCTGCAAAAACAGATTAACAGCCTAAATCGCCGCGTGAACCGAATCGAAAACATGCTCGGCATGAGGTATTATTATTGAGGATGGCCTGCTTAATAAAGCAGGCCATCCTCATTTCCATGATCTATTTCTTCAAACGAAACTTGCGCATCAAATCATCCGTCCTCTCGCCAAGCACCGCCTTAAGAAGACCTGTCTTGTATGAGAGAAGGAGATAAACAAGAACTCCGACCGGCACAGTAATAGCTACACGTAAGATTGCAATCATCTGGCCTCCAGAACCCAGCCAGCCAGCCAGGAGGATATCGAGCATCTTTACGACAACCGCCATCACTAAAGCGATAAGGAGGGCAAGCATGGAGCGGCGAATGACCAGTCCCGGCTTATACCCAGAAAAATAATATATGATATATAAATTAATCAAAATAGCGACTAAGAAGCCCAAGCCTGTCGCATAGACAGCCCCATTTGTCTCAAACATCTTTATGAGCGGGATATTTAAGCTTAGCTTGACCAGGATACCCGTCAAGAGACTAAGCACAGTAAACCGTTGCTGGTTGATCCCCTGCAAGATCGCCGCGGTCACAGAAAATAACGCGAATAGAATCGTTACTGGTGCATAAACCGAGAGGACAGTAGATCCGAGTTCAAAAAAACCATAGAAGGACCCATAAACGCTATCAGCGAGCACACTCATTCCCATAACCGCTGGAATAAGCAAGAATAAGAGCACCTGGAACGTCTCCGTTAACTGCTGATTATATAAGCTCCATTTCTTTTCCACAAATGATTTCGTAACACTCGGCACGATAGAGAGAGAGAAGGCAGTAGCTAGTGTCATTGGAATAAGAACGAGCTTTTGAGCCGTTACGTTCAGCACACCAAAAGCCGTATCAGTAATTTCATCGAGCCCAATCGATACCATTGCCCTGTTAAAGGTAAGGGTATCAACCATTTGGAAAAGCGGCATCGCCAAGCCGACAAAGATAAAGGGAATTGAATAGAGCACAATCTCCTTGTAAATAGCCCCCATAGAGATATCCACTTCATTCTTGCTTTCCTGAAGCATGGCATCCATATGTACTTTTCTTTTTCTCCAATACCAAAGCAGCACAACCAAACCTGCAATAGCTCCAACAAATGCCGAAAATACTGCGACACCCATGGCCGTTACAATGCTTCCATTTAATATATTCAAGACAACATAAGCGCCCGCCAGCATAAAGATAATCCGGACAATTTGCTCAATCACTTGTGAGACAGCTGTTGGTCCCATTGATTCATTTCCTTGGAAGAATCCGCGGAACAAGGACTGAGAAGGAACGAGAATCAAGGCAAAGCTCACAGCCCTGATGACCGTGGTGACCTCTTCAACGGAATAAGACTGCGTTTCCATGACGGAAGCTAGTCCAGGAGCGGAGAAATACATGAGCAAAAAGGCAAATACCCCTGTCATCATCATGACCTTTTGGCCTGATTCAAAAAGCTTTCTGCCGATTGCGTATTCACCCATCGCATTATATTTCGCGACAAACTTTGCTACAGCCATCGGAACTCCTGCCGTTGCAATGCTAATGAAAATCGTATACGGCGTATAGGCAAACCCATATAGAGCAATACCTTCAGTTCCTACGATTTTATTAAAAGGAATGACATAGAATAATCCGAGCATCTTCGAAAAAACCATGCCAATAGTCAAAATAAATGTTCCTCTAATCAGTTTCGATGACATGCTTCATACCCTTTCGCACTTTCACTTATATAGTAGAAATTATTCTTTGTATGTTCACTATTCTGTAGTTTACTCTTTTCCATTCTTTTTGACAATGAGATAACTTAAGTTCCTGACAAGCTTCATTAGCAGGATTACCAATATATACTTATCTATTCCTTGCTCTCCCTTTTGCCTTATCGCTAGATTCCCTTATAATAGAGCTTATAAGCATGTTAGAAATGAGTGGAATAGATGAAATATGATGTTATTGTCATTGGGGGCGGCCCCTCCGGTCTGATGGCTGCTATCGCTGCCGCAGAGAAAGGGTCCGCTACCCTGCTAATTGATAAAGGTTCAAAGCTTGGCAGAAAATTGGCCATTTCAGGAGGCGGCCGCTGCAATGTAACGAATCGTCTCCCTGTTGATGAAATCATCCGCCATATTCCTGGAAACGGGAAGTTTTTATATGGGGCTTTTTCTGAATTTGATAATGAAGGGATTATTTCCTTCTTTAAGGAACTTGGTGTGGAACTGAAGGAAGAGGATCACGGCCGTATGTTCCCTGTCAATGATAAGGCGCAATCTGTCGTTGATGCGATGATTGGGCGTCTGCTTGAACTTGGTGCACATGTACGGACAGACTCTCCTGTCAGCGATGTCATCTATGAAGATGGCCAAGTGAAAGGCGTTCAAACCAAGCAAGGTGAGATAATCGAAACGGAATCAGTTGTTATTGCTGTCGGCGGCAAATCAGTCCCCCATACAGGTTCAACTGGCGATGGGTACGCCTGGGCAGAAAAAGCCGGCCATACAATTACCGAGCTTTTCCCAACAGAGGTACCATTAACCTCACAGGAACCGTTTATTCAAAAGAAGGAGTTACAAGGTCTATCCCTGCGCGATGTTTCCATCAGTGTACTAAATCCGAAAGGTAAGGCGCTTATCACCCATCGCATGGACATGATTTTTACCCATTTTGGATTATCCGGACCAGGCATCCTTAGATGCAGCCAGTTTGTCGTAAAGGCACAAAAGAAATGGAATCTAAAAGAAGTCATCGTCCAGATTGACGCTCTTCCAGACATGAATGGTGAGCAATTGTTCCAGCATGTCATTGCGACCATCAAGACAGATGATAAAAAGGCTGTCAAAAATAGCTTGAAAGGACTCCTTCCTGAACGCTATTTATTATTCCTGCTAGAAAGGAATCAAATCGACCCGACAGCACAAGGGGTTACCATCTCTCATGATAAATGGCGCTCATTCTGTCAGGATATCAAGAAATTCCCTGTAGCCGTCAATGGGACACTCTCCCTTGACAAGGCGTTCGTCACCGGCGGCGGAATTTCAGTTAAGGAAGTAGAGCCCAAGACTATGGCGAGCAAATTCATGAGCGGACTATTTTTCTGCGGCGAGATATTAGATATACATGGTTACACGGGAGGATATAATATCACTTCTGCTCTAGTCACCGGCCGCTTAGCAGGAATCAATGCCGCCTTGAATGCAAAATCAAAACAATAAGGAGGCGGATGCAGACTATGAAGCTCCTTCAACAACTAGCGAACAGCAGAATTGCGACCGTCATCCTAACTCTTTTGTTTGTCATGTACCTTTTGCTCCTGTCCTATTTATTGTTTTTTGGCTTCTATCGGCAGGACGTCCGCGTCGAGGATTACAATTTAACACCTTTTGATACAATAAAAATGTACATCGTCTATATGGATTATTTCAGCTTTCATGCGTGGTTTGCGAATCTGTTCGGGAATATCGCTGCCTTTATGCCGCTTGGCTTTTTGCTGCCTCTGCTTTCGAAGCGATTGAAAGGAGCCTTCAGAATTACCGTCCTATCCTTTTTCGTTTCCCTCATAGTAGAAACCATCCAGCTCACCTTCCATGTAGGCGGCTTTGATGTGGACGACATAATTCTAAACACAATCGGAGGGCTCTTGGGTTATATCCTGCTTAAAGCACTTCAATTTTTTGCCTCAGCCTTCCTTTTCCAAAGCAAGGCAACAAAATAAAATTCCCTGCGGGTGCTCTCCAAATGGCACCCGCGTTTTTTATTTTTGCTTTTTTATAAGGATTGTTGCTAGTGCCATAAGAAAAAGACAGCATTTTTGCTGTCTCCGTTGTTTAACTAACGCCCCTGTTTGTTTAAGTGCAATATTTAACAAACTCTATTATCATTTTGAACTTACGGAAATAGTAATACAGGAGATCATAATATTGATTAAAGTTTTTTAAATTCGGGAGTATTCATTAGTTTATTAAAGAAAATACTTTTATGATTCCTATACTCATCCATATCTTTTCCTTCAAATTCCCTCTTTAAGTCATCATATTGGATTCTATAAACTTCATTAAGTAATAAAACATCCCGAAATTTCCAAAAGAAATCATATTCAGAGCCGATTACTGTTAATTGAATTCCTAAAGGAGGATTGGTCAAATCATTTTTGAAGGCTCTAAAACAATCCGTTTTCACACTACCGTTATTACTTTCATACAATGATGAAAGTATCTGTACTGCCTTTGAGAAGTGTTCAGATGTGACACGTACTTGTATATCCAAATCACCTTTGGTCAAACTGTTAGGTATCGCAGTGCTTCCAACGTGCTGAACATCGGCTTCTGGAAGATATTCTTTAATCATCTTTTTATGTACTAAAAAAGTTTTCTCTACATCTGCCGAAAAAAGACTACTTTCAAAAAATTTAACTTGTTCCATAGTACCTCCCCATACATAATTACTCAACGAAAACTAAATAGAATATTGTAAAGAAATTAATGTACTTTTATTTTGAATGCATCCATTTGAAACCATAATATTTCTCATTGGAATATTATCAACTTGAGTTATCCCTAGATAAGATTTTGCTTTAAAATCATTTTTCAATCTGTATAATCCTATTGAATGTAAGTTCTTACCCAATCCTGTCCCGAGAAAATTAGGATGAATTCCTATCCAAAAAATGCGACCTTCTCTATCTGTATTTGGTTCTATATGAGGAAAAACTACACCAACAGGTTCATTATTTATTAAATAAACTGTATACATTTTCTCTGCTTGCGATGGAAGTTCCGTCCTCATTCCTATTAAAAACTTCTCGGTATCAATAAAATTTTTATCCATCACTTCCGATAAAAAAGAGATAGATTTATTCTCAGAAATCGACCAAACCTCATAATCTGGTATCGAAACATTTAACGGTGTTGAAAGAGTTCTCGTATATATAACCCTTTCACCAACAATTTTCATTTTAGTTCTAGTAAAATTTAAACTATCCAAAAATGTTTTAGGACACTCCAACTTTACTTTTTTCAGTTTACTGCTTTCTAGTTGAGCTAATAGCTTGTTTATTAGCATATCTATTTCATCAGCTTGATTATGTCTATTTTCTAGAATTTCTAAAATGATTACACTATCACTTTTTATATAATGCACACCAACTCTTTGTAACTGTTGAAGCAGTTTATCCATTTAATTTCACCCCTTCCTATACAATTCTTTACTTCCTTCAAATTTCCTTCTAGAACTAACCTGCCCCGTTTCTTCCATAAGAAATTCAACATAAAAAGGCATTAATCCTTCCTTGGATCAATGCCGATAAGGCAGTCAGTTGTTCTTACTGTATCCAAAATCATAAATGATTAAAAACAAACCAATCATAAAAAAAATAAATGCACTGGGCATATCAGTAGTTATGAACGAAAGGTCATCCTTAAAGTAAGCATAACTTATCCCTAGAAAAATACTATAAACCCAGCCAATAATGCGAATAATGATAAGTCCTGTTTTTGTCATTCTTCTCATCCCTTGCTGTTCTTTAATATCTTTTACTTAAAATACCTTGTTATTACTATTCTAGAGTTGATGAAGGAAATCCTTCTTCCGCTAACCTGCCCCTTTACTTCCATAAGAAGTTCAACATAAAAGGAAGGGCATTAATCTTCCTCAGATCAATGGCCCTTAAAGGAAAAGAACAAATAACTTAATTAGCATTAATAGATACTAAGAATTCGTTTACTTCATCGCTCATCTCTTTGTAATGAGTCCAATGAAGATAATGATGTCCTTCTAATGTGACTATTTTACTTGTAGGAAATTTCGTTAATTGAGTTTGATAAAACGTAACATTTGTTTTACCTTCTGCATTTACTTTATCTTTTTTTGCAGCAAAAAATAAAACAGGCATATCCGTTGGGAATGACATATGATTGGTTTTATCAATATTATTTTTTATTTCATTTGCTTCATTAACTACATTCTTGTTATAAGCTTTCCTAGCTGAAATCGCTTTGGTATTCTGTAAATTCTCTTTGGAATATGTTCCATCCTCAGCTAAGGGGAGGTAATCATCTGGTTCAATATATAATGCTATTCTTGCCAATCCAGTCGGTGCTACATATCTCATAAATTTAGGCATAGTGGGGACGTCCTCACTAAAATATTGAGTTGCTTTTGGTAAAGTAGCATCAATTCCGATTACCGCATTAACCTCGTCAGGGTATTTATTAGCATAATACATACTATAAATTCCTGAAATAGAATGCGGCATTAATATATACGGACCTTCTATGTTTGCTTTTTGCAAAGCCAACCTTATTTCTTCAACTATATTTTCTACTGTCCGTTCTTTATTAGTCATATCACTCCATCCATATCCAAATGGCTCTACAACTATAACCCTATTATCTTTTGACATCTCTTCTACCAATGGTTGAAAATCTAATGCAGGAGCTGCCGTACCCAGTCCAGGCAATAGAACAATTGTATTTTCGCCTTCACCCTTCATATAAACGTGCATATTATATTCCTCTATATTGAATCTCTTGCCAATTGGAGAATAATGCTTTTTTTCATACAAGTTCATCACTTGGTGAAAAATAAACCAAATTAGAATAATTGCAATGATAAGTAGAAAACAATTTCTTATAATCATTAAGAGTCTAAATTTCTTTTTAGCATACATTATTTTGCACCTATACTTCTCCCAAAGTTACTCTTGTAATCGTACAAAAACATTGACCTCCTTTATTAAAAAAACCTTTGTATTTCTTCAGCTTTAACAGTTTATATTTCGACAACATTATAGTTCATTCCTGTTTTTTGCAACAATTCTTCTTCAACTAAACTGCCCGTTAGTAAAAAAACGACTGTATTTCACAATCGTTACTGTTAATTGAACACTTTTTAATATATTTGCTGGGTTTTTCTTAATAAATTATCCGCAAGACTTATATTGTCTTTTAAGTAATATGGTGAATCTTTCCGTGATAAAATCTCTGAAGTTGTCAACCAAATAACATCATCAACTTCATCAATGCTTTTAGCAAAAGGAGTTCCTGATTTATGCTTACATAGAAAAACTATGTCTATCACATTCACTCCAGAAGCAGTAACAAATGATGAGCTATTCACATAACCAGAGACTGTTACCTCAATTCCAACTTCTTCAAGAATTTCCCTTCGTAAAGTTCTTTCCAAAATATCTTTTGAATCACCCTCTATTTCACACTTTCCACCAACTAGAGAAAGCGAACCCCCTGCGTGTTCTTCTTTTACACTACGACGTATTAATAGCCATTTTTCATCACGATAAATTGCACCCTCTACATTAACTACAAACATAAAGATATCCCCCAGAACGATTGTTATTTATAACTCTATTAATTATTCGATTATAGCAGTTGGTTTTCCTTCTTCTTCCGCTAACCTGCCCCGTTAGTAAAAAAGCGACTGCTCTAATTTCGCAATCGCACACTATAACGGATCAAGCTA